>NZ_JBFRTU010000040.1:0-42104 GCF_041474275.1 Vibrio sp. 10N.222.52.B7
AGTCACGTAGGGCTTTTTCTTGGAATCAGAAAATCACTTGAGCATAGCTGTCATTAAGAAAGCGTTGCTTTGATGATCTCTTCAATTTTAGCGACAACTTGTTGTGACTTATCGCCGTAAATCGCATCTGGGTGCGGGTTAGCAAACGTGTTGTTGTCGTTATCAAAGTATTGACCGCCTGCTTGTGCGAACTCATCAGACAATGATGCGCGAACCAGAATATCAGAACCGATGCTTAGGTCGCCGCCTGCAATGCCATAAGCGTCTTTCACCATCTTGCTGCCTAGTAACGAAGCTGGGTTGACAGCAACCACCATTGGCCCCGTAGAGCCTAACTCTTTTGCCATCTCACGAGTCCACATAGTGATCGCAAGCTTGCTTTGTGCGTAAGCGTCACCATCAGACATTGGTTTCTTACCTTCTAGCGCTTCGATGTTCACTGCTGCTTGCGCGGCTGAAGACAGGTTCACCACTCGGCTAGATGCATCGAGTACAGGTAGCAGACGTTTAGTCAGATGGTATGGTGAAATGGTATTCACAACAAAACGAACATCTAAACCGTCTTTAGTGATTGGGTTCGGAGTGTTGAACACACCTGCGTTGTTAATCAGTACATCAATCTTATCGCGCTCAGCAATTACTTTGTCAGCCAACGCATCCACATCAGCCAGAACAGACAAGTCTGCCACGTAACTTTGAATTTTCGCTTCCGCAGAGATAGCCACAAGTTGCTGCTCTACGTCTTTGAGTTTGCTTGGGTTACGTCCATGCAATAAAACGTGGTGACCTTGTTGAACAAGTACTTTTGCCGTTTCGAAGCCGATACCATCGGTAGAGCCTGTGATCAGAATAACTTTTTGCATGGAATAGATTCCTTATTAAAGCGCTGACATGGTGAGCGTTTTTAAATGTGTCGTTTCATTGAGGTAAAGAATAGCAACCTTTTATGAAGTTGATAATCAACCGGATTAATAAAACACTATTTAGTTTTTGTTGAAAATGGGGGAGTGAACAAAGCCTCAGTCCGTGCGAAGGAGACGATCAATCGAGTTCTTAGGTCGGAATAGCAGGCAATAAAAAAGCTTAGCGCGGGGGACGCTAAGCTTCGTTGTTAAGTATGCTCTTGAACCATGCTTAGGCTGGTGGGGTTAGCCTACTTGAGAAAAGCTCACTACCTTGCTTTGTAGTTTCTCTTTCAGGTAATCCGTCACCGCTTGCTGCTCGGATTCGCTCATGTATAAGCCAAGTTTGGTTCTGCGCCACAAGATGTCTTCATCAGTCATTGCCATCTCTTCATTGATCAAGTAATCGATTTCCACTTGATAAACGCCATGCGCCTCGCTTGAGAACTGGATGCCAAGGTCTGCTTCGCTATTTGCGCCTTCCAGTAGATTCCAAGTGTAAGTACCAAATTGAGTCACGTAGCGAAGCAATAGCGCGTCAGATGCCCAAGGGTATTTAGTGTGGATCATCTTCGCAAGTTGCTCTCTGCTGCAACTAAAGTTACCACCTGGAAGCGTGTCGTTCGCTGTCCATGGTGCACCCATGTTGGTTAGGTGAGGCTCAAGCTTCTTAAGTGCCGCTTCGCCGAGCTTACGATAAGTGGTCAACTTGCCACCAAAGATCGAAAGCAGTGGTGCTTGATCGAGCTCTGCGTCCAATTCCAATGTGTAGTCACGAGTGATCGCTTGTGGGGAATCAGATTCGTCGTCACAAAGCGGTCTTACGCCACTGTATGTCCAAACCACGTCTTCACGGCCAAGCTGTTTAACAAAGTGCTGGTTAACGATATCAATCAAGTAATCCACTTCAACATCATCAATTGCGACGTTACGTGGGTCGCCTTTGTATTCAAGATCGGTGGTGCCGATGATCGAGAACTTATCTAGGTAAGGGATCATGAACACAATGCGATTGTCTTTGTTTTGCAGAATGTACGCTTGTGGTTCGTCATGAATGCGTGGCACAACAATGTGCGAGCCTTTGATCAGACGAATATTACGAGGCGAAGCCTGCTCTAATCCATCATCAAAGAATTGCTTAACCCAAGGGCCAGCTGCATTCACTAACGCTTTTGCTTTACGTTCAAAACGCTGGTTTGTCATCACATCAAGGATCGTCACATGCCAGATACCGCCTTCACGGTGCGCCTTTTCAACACGGCTGTAGTTACGTACTTCTGCGTTGTTCTCTTTTGCTGCTAATACGTTGAGCAACACCATACGCGCATCATCCACCCAGCAATCTGAGTATTCGAAACCTGTCTTCATTTCTGGCTTTAATAGGCCCGATTTCGCTAGGTTGACTGTCTTACTTCCCGGAAGAGTGGTGCGCTTACCCAAGTTATCGTAAAGGAATAGGCCACAGCGAATCATCCAAGCTGGGCGTAAAAATGGTCGATGAGGCAAACGGAAACGCATTGGCTGAGCAACATGAGGCGCTTTTCTTAACAAGACTTCACGTTCAGCGAGTGCTTCCGAAACCAAACGAAATTCGTAATGTTCAAGGTAGCGTAGGCCACCGTGGATAAGCTTTGAGCTAGCAGAAGACGTCGCAGACGCGAAATCATTTGCTTCGTATAAGCCAACGTTTAGACCACGACCAGCAGCGTCTGCCGCGATGCCTGCACCATTGATGCCGCCGCCAATCACGATCAAGTCTAAAGTGGAAGATGTACTGTTGTTTGAATTATTTTGTTGAGCACTCATGGTTTTGACCTCTTTCTGAGCGAACGAGCATTTTAGAACATAATTGAATCCTATATGAACTTTCGTTTGCGGTCATTTATTATTTTCGTTTATGCGCGTTTTATGTGATTTGCGCATAAAAAAACCTTCGCTTATGACAGCGAAGGTTCCAAATAACTCTCATTCGAGCATAGAAGTGATATTAATCATGTTCAAGTGCGACTTTCCAAGTAACAAAAAAGCCCATTATCGATAAAGTGATCTATCAATAATGGGCTCTTTTAATGAACATGATTTCTGAGCGTTTTTTTATTCGTCCGACGCTAGTGGTTGAGACGCGGTCTCGATCACTTCCAATGGGATCGATGAATCCTTGAGGATGTTCAGGATCTCTTCTGGTGGCTGTTTATTGGTGAACACCATGTGTGCTTGAGAGATGTTACCCAGCTTAACCATTGCGTTGCGACCAAACTTACTGTGGTCGACTGCCAGGAAGATGCTGCGGCTGTTTTCGATGATAGCTTGCTTCACTCGAACTTCATGGTAGTCAAAATCAAGCAGTGAGCCGTCAAAGTCGATGCCGCTGATCCCTAGAATGCCGAAATCGAGGCGGAACTGCTTCACGAAATCGAGTGTTGCTTCACCCACGATACCGCCATCACGGTTTCTCACTTCGCCACCTGCCAAGATAACCTTTATCTCTGGGTTTGGTAGCAGGATACTGGCAACGTTGATGTTGTTAGTCACGACTCTGAGTTGTTTGTGGTTTTTGTTCAGCGCGCGTGCCACGGATTCTGGTGTGGTGCCGATATCAACGAACAAGGTTGCACCATCTGGAATGTGTTTAACCAGCTCGTCGGCAATCACATCTTTTTCATTGAAGTTAAGCGCTTTACGCGTGTTGTAAGAGGTGTTTTCTGAGCTAAGAGGAATGGTTGCACCACCGTGATAACGACGGATTTTGTTGCTATCAGCCAGCTCATTGAGGTCTCGTCTGATGGTTTGTGGGCTAACATCGAACTTCTCTACGAGCTCTTCGGTGCTCACATATCCTTGTGTTTTTACCAGGTCTACAATCTGCTGGTGTCTTGGTATCTGCTTCACTTAACTTACCACTCCCTGCACGCTATGGGCTCTAGCGCGTCACAATCGAAAATATTAACTCGCGCTATTGTGCTCGAATTGATGAGGAGAGAGAAGTAATGATAGTAAGGAATTATGTCCAAACCGCAAAAACGTTGATCAAAACATGAAAAATTGGCTCCAAACGCAAAAAAGAGCACAAAATAGTGCTCTTTTTAGTTTCGTTTGCTGAGGTTCGAACAATCTGATCGATTAATAAGGGATTATTCGTGCTCCTCTGTTAACTCACGCTTAGATTACTCTTCGTCGTCATCGTGCAGTTCAGACCAAACCTGTGCACACTTGATAGCACGTTTCCACCCTTTGTAACGGCGGTTACGCTTCTCTTCGTCGTGGTGTGGCATGAATGTGCGGTCAAGAACGGCTTTGTCTTGAAGCTCGTCAATGCTGTCCCAGAAACCAACAGCTAGGCCAGCAAGGTAAGCGGCACCCAGAGCGGTTACTTCCGTTACTTCAGGGCGGTGAACTTCAGTATCAAGCACGTCTGATTGGAACTGCATTAGGAAGTTATTCGCTACTGCGCCGCCATCAACACGTAGTTTCGCTAGCTTGATGCCTGAGTCAGCTTGCATCGCGTCTAGTACGTCACGAGTTTGGTAAGCAATACCTTCCAGCGTTGCACGGATGATGTGGTTAGAGTTAACACCACGAGTTAGGCCGACAATCGTACCGCGAGCATAAGCATCCCAGTATGGTGCGCCTAGGCCAGTAAATGCAGGAACCACGTAAACGCCGTTTGAAGAGTCTACTTTGGTTGCGAAGTACTCAGAGTCTTCTGCACCAGCCAGCAGCTTCATTTCATCACGTAGCCATTGGATTGATGCGCCGCCCATGAATACTGCACCTTCAAGTGCGTATGCAGGCTCACCTTTAGGACCACATGCTAGCGTTGTTAGTAGACCGTTCTTCGATGTTACTTTCTCTTGGCCTGTGTTCATTAGAAGGAAACAACCCGTGCCGTAAGTATTCTTAGCTTGGCCTGCTTCTACACACATTTGACCGTAAAGTGCAGCTTGTTGGTCACCCGCAATACCCGCGATTGGGATACGCGTACCGCCTTTACCACCAAGGTTCGTTTGACCGTAAACCTCTGAAGAGCGCTTCACTTCAGGCATCATGACTGCTGGAATGCCCATTTCATCAAGTAGCTTCTGGTCCCAGCATAGGTCGTTGATGTTGAACAACATAGTACGTGACGCGTTGGTGTAATCCGTAACGTGAACACGTCCTTGAGTCATCTTCCAAACTAACCAAGTATCAACCGTACCGAACAATAGTTTGCCAGCTTCAGCGTCTTCACGAGCGCCTTCAACGTTGTCTAGAATCCATTTTACTTTGGTACCTGAGAAATACGGGTCAAGGACTAAACCTGTATTGTCACGTACGTAGTCTTCTAGGCCTCGTGCTTTAAGGTCTTCACAGATATCTGCTGTACGGCGACATTGCCATACGATTGCGTTGTAAACCGGTTTGCCAGTTTCTTTGTTCCAAACAATGGTGGTTTCACGTTGGTTAGTGATACCGATACCCGCTAGCTCGTCGCTGCGAATGCCTGCTTTAGCAAGTGCTTCAACCAATGTAGAGCTTTGAGTTGCCCAGATTTCCATTGGGTCGTGCTCAACCCAACCCGCTTTCGGGTAAATCTGAGTGAATTCTCTTTGAGAAGAGCTAACGATGTTTGCATCGTGGTCGAGGATTACAGCGCGAGAACTTGTGGTGCCTTGGTCTAGGGCAACAATGTATTTTTGCTCGGTCATGGTAAGAATCCTTTTTCTTTCGTTATTTATATTTTAGTAAATGTAAGGTCGCTTAGGGATTAAGCTTGAGCTTGTTCAGCTTCTTCTTCTGTTTCACATTGGTTTGGAATTGTGCAGCCTTGGCCTTCTACTGGTAGGTAAGCACCGATAACACGTGGGTACAACCAACCACCAAAACACGCACCAGCAATTGGAGCAAGAATTGGAACGATGAAGTAAGGAATATCACGAGCACCGCTTAGTGCGAAATCCCAACCTGCAAAGTAAGCAAAAAGTTTTGGCCCAAAGTCACGAGCAGGGTTCATTGCAAAGCCAGTCAGTGGACCTAAAGAACCACCAATTACTGCGATAAGAATACCGATCAGTAGAGGGTTCATTGCGCCGCGAGATGCGCCGTTGTTTTCATCACCTAATGCTAAGATAGCGAACATCAAAACAGCAGTAATCACAAATTCCACAGCAAAAGCGCCAAAGAAAGAAAGTGAAGCATGTGGGTATGTTGAGAAAATACCTGCTGTTGATAGTGCGTCTTGGCTGCTACGAACAAAGTTATGTGCGATTTCGTAATCAGTAAATAGGTTGCTGTACAGGCTGTAAACCAATGCTGCAGAGCAGAAAGCGCCAAGCAGTTGCGAAATGATGTAAGGCACCACTTTTGCTTTATCAAAGCCATGGAACATGGCCAGTGCAATCGTTACGGCTGGGTTGATGTGTGCGCCTGAAACGCCGGCAGTACAGTAAATTGCAATCGCAACACCGAAGCCCCAGATGATGCTGATTTCCCATTGTCCGAATGTCGCACCAGTTAATACCAGAGCGGCCACACAGCCAACGCCAAAGAATATGAGTAATCCTGTACCGATAAATTCAGCCAAGCATTGCCCAAATAAAGAAGGGTGTTTGTTTGTTGTCATGTTCGAGTCCTTTTTAGTTTTGCTTATCTAGCACGTGTATTGTGCATATATTTGCGAACTCGAAAATAAACGAACATCAAAAGTGAGCGTTTGAGCATAAAATTGTTAATTAAAGTCACTTGAAATGTTAATTCGAACACTTTTGCTCGAAAAAGATGCTCGCATGAACGTCATTGCTCGAATTGATAGGTTGCGAAGCCGCTCAAACTACCTATATGTAAATGAATGCGCAACTGGTACGAGGAGTTTATGTTTGGATTTGTGATGCTACTTCGTGAGTGGCGGATTATTAGACTTAATTAGGGAGGGCTGTGTGATGTTTTTGCTATGTAACAAGGGAGTTAACAAATGAGCTTATATGCATAAATGAATAAACTGCCAACTATGTTGTAGTTTGGCAGTTTTCATTTGGGTGTATGTTCTTGTTATACGAGACGAACTTACCGCTCTAAACCAGAGCTGCCACTTTTCCTTTTTCAACCAACCGATCTCGCACTGAATCATACGCCCAGTTGAACCCAATCGCGTACAAAACAAAGAAAATAACCAAGCCGATATCCATGATCAGAACGGTGAGGAAATCGAGTTGAAGTATCCACATTAATACAGGCAGTGTTACCGTCATCAAACCTAACTCAAAACCAAGCCCGTGTAGCAGCCGTGTTTTCGTGGTTCTTTTGCTTCGGTCTGTTCCGTAAATTTTGTCGTAGCCATAGTTGTAAACGTAGTTCCAAGCCATTGCTATCAATGATATTGCGAGCGCTAAGCCTGCCATTTCACCTGCGCCGTTTCCTGTAATATAGGTTGCTAGCCCCGCCATCATGATCAGTGCGAACACTTCAAATAGCACCATGTGCAACATGCGTTCTTTATGTGACATTTTTCTAACTCTCTTTACGATTAAATAGCCGCCGATGGGCAAATGACTTGGCTAGATAATATCTACTTAAGTGATAATATAAAGATAGTTAGCATCACATCTTGTGATAGTAAGATTTGGGAGAAACCGAATGTACAACATTGAACAGCTGAAAATGTTTGTGTATGCCGTTGAATTAGGGTCATTTTCTGCCAGTGCTCGTCATTTGGGTAAGGTGCAGTCGGCGGTGAGCCAAGGCATCAGTAATCTTGAAATAGATTTTAATGTTGAGCTTTTTGATCGTTCGACTCGAAAGCCTTCACTAACCAAAGCGGGCGAGCAGTTATTTAAACAGGTGAAAGCGATCGTGCTTCAGGTTGAAGATCTGAATGTGACGGTTAGTGCGATGGGCAGTGGTGAAGAGGGGCTCATCAAAATTGCATTAGATGATTCACTATTGGTCCCGAATCTATCTAAGATCTTTAGTCAGTTCAGTCAACAATTCCCTGCGACTGAAGTGGAACTGGTTGCGTGTACCACGACAGAGGTCAATCCGTTAATTATCGAAGAGAGGGCCGACATTGGATTAATGTTTACTAACTTGGCTTTTGATGTCGGTTCTGAGCCTTGCTTTATCGGTCACTTACCGTTTATTGCTGTGTGTCATCCAAGTCATGCGCTCGCAAAAACAGGTGTGGCGAAACTCTCTGACTTACTCCCGCATCGTCAGTTAATGTTGAGGGGAGACAAAGGTAAGGTGATGGATCAGTTTCCGCTGATTGCCGGAAAGGTATGGTGGTCAAACAGCTTTATCGTCATTAAAGAGATGATTCTTGGTAGCGATATCGGTTGGGCATACTTACCGAAACACCTTGTTGAAGAAGAGCTTATTAAACAGCGCTTGGTAGAGGTGAATGTGTCATTTGACCATAAAACTTGGTCGCCTCCGGTTGATCTTGTTCTGTCTAAAACACGCTCAAAAGGTCCTGCATTACTTTGGCTTGAACAAGCATTGAAAGGCCTATTAGACGAAACTGAATAAAGAAAAGGCTCACCGTTTAACGTGTGAGCCTTTCTGTTCAAAGTGATGCTGCTTTTTGTTAGTTCTAGTTCTAGTTCTAGGTGTAGACGTAGATGCTATACGCTAGGTTTAACCGTCTGACCGTTGTAGTACTTGTCTTTCATCTTAAGCGCCACGTTCACAAGGTAAATCAGCACAGGGACTTCAATCAGTGGACCGATAACGCCTGCAAACGCTTGGTCTGAGTTGATACCGAATACTGAGATAGCCACGGCAATCGCTAGCTCGAAGTTGTTACCTGTTGCTGTAAATGCAATTGATGCGTTCTTGTCGTACTCGATGCCCATCTTTTTACCGATGAAGAAACTGATGAAGAACATCGCAGTGAAGTAGATAGTCAGTGGAACCGCAATTAATAGAACGTCCATTGGCAGTTCAACAATCATTTCACCTTTCAGGCTGAACATCAGAACGATAGTCGCCAGTAGTGCAATCAGTGTGATTGGAGAGATGCGTGGAATAAATACGTCGTTGTACCACTGCTCGCCTTTCATCGACACAAGGATCTTACGGCTTAGGAAGCCCGCTAGGAATGGTATACCTAGGTAGATAAGTACACTGTGTGCAATGTCGATCATCGAGATATCAACCAACATGCCTTCGTAACCAAATACTGGTGGAAGAACGCTGATGAACAACCACGCCATAAAGCTGTAGCTCACCACTTGGAATGCACTGTTTAGAGCAACCAATGCCGCGCCGTACTCTTTGTTACCGCCGCCGATGTCGTTCCAAACCAGAACCATCGCCACACAACGAGCAAGACCAATCAGAATCACCCCAACCATGTAACCTGGGTGGTCTCCCAAGAAAGTTAGTGCCAATACAAACATCAGAATTGGACCAACGATCCAGTTCATGATCAAAGAGAGCTTAATGGCTTTCTTATCTTTTACCACAGTGCCTAGCAGGTTGTAGTTAACCTTAGCCAGAGGTGGGTACATCATTAAGATAAGGCCAATCGCAAGCGGAATGTTAGTGGTGCCAACAGACATTGAATCGTTCCACTGTTCGATCTGTGGGAATAGGGTGCCGAGTAGTACACCAAGGCCCATGGCAATAAAAATCCACAGTGTTAAGTAGCGATCTAGAAAACCTAACTTTGGTTTCATGATAATCTCTCTTAGTTGATATCGTAAATCGTCGAAAAACGATTGGTTGTGGCAAAAAAACACGCTTAAAAGTAAAGGCTATCAAAGCCGATCATTCAAGCGTGAACTTCTATTTTAAAATGCTGTTAAATATCGATTCGAAGCGTTGAATATTGTCGCGGTCGATGCGGTAACACATCTTCGGTGGTATCGATTCAGCAGTGATGAAGCCTGAGGTTTTCAAGATTCTTAGGTGCTCTGATACTGTTGATTGAGCCAAACCTAATTCACTCACCAAGTCACTGTTCAAACAGCCGCCCGATTTTTCTAACGTTGAAAGGATACTCAATATACGTATTCTTGCTGGGTGAGCGAGTGCTTTTGCTAACGCAGCCATCTCTTTTTCTGCTTCAGCATTACTCGGCGGAAGAGGTAGAGAACAGCTTTCTGTTGCTTGGCATGTTGCAGTCATACTTAGGTGGCTCACTTTCATTAATCGTTAAAAGACGATTAATGATAAGCCTATTTTAAATAGGGGTCAATGCTCACTGTCTATTTGAACGAACTTTAAGGTGGCGATTCAGGGACTATGGTTGAACTCTGCTTTGACTCAGCTACGCAAAATGGCGTGAACATCGATTAAACGCCATTTTGCTCGGTTATCCGCTAGTTAAGAACGGTATAGCCTCGGTTGATCATACAGTTACGATTCACTTGAAACTTCTGCTGCTCAGATAGCTCGGCGGATTGTCTTTTTTGAGCACCGTGCTTTAAAGCGCCGCTGATAATACCGATGCCAGCACCAATTTTTGCACCATCATGACCACTCCCGCCAGAGACGGCTCCACCAACCGCACCCAGCGCTGCACCCTTAGCGGTTGAACCGACAATATCGCTGCCAAGAGAATCGACCTCTTCAGGCTTCACTTGTTGAGCGTATTGCTCACATTCATACAGATCGGCGTGATACTGTGTTTCATCAACACCTTTAGTATCGACAATAATTTGATTAGCAAATACTGAACTTGATGCTACAAGCAATATCGCTGCGATTGGAGAGAATGGAAATTTCACAATATAGACCTCTAGAGTATTCATTGCATTGTTAAAGTGACGTGTAGTTCTCGATGAAATCAAGGCGACGATCGGTGTACTCACCAGAATCCAACATCTTAGATAACCCGCGAAGCGTGTTGTAAGGCTGAGAAACGGCCACCATGTTAATGAGCCAATACGGAATATCGCCACCTGGATCACTCAATACTCGATAAGAGATATGGGTGGTGTTTTCGTCGATTGGTGTCAGGATCCAACTCGCCTCTAATTCAGCCACTCTGATGATTTTTTTATTATTGTTTGGCAGGTAATCAGGCCTACCATGCTGACCAATGGTGACAACCATCGTCTCTGGATCTTGAGTGATGACGTTCTCTACGATAGCTTCACGATCGGCAACTGGCCAAGGTGCCTTGGTATAGGTTTTGGTGATCGTGTGCGCCGCACTAAAATGCTCTATTTCTTCCATGTCATCGATGTTTTCTACCCATTGCGTGCCAACAGAGGTATCGATAAAGAGTGCGATAATAGAAGTGAGGGACGCGTTGATGTCGCCTTCTGCTCGAAATTCTTTAAAGTGACTGCCTTCAATTTTACGGTTATAAACCTCGATGCCTTTTTTATCGCGTGCCAGTGACCAGCCATCGGTGTCTGATGCAAACACCGAAACTGAACAAGCAAGAAGAAGCAAAGTAATAATCTTATTCATCATGTTAATGAGCGCCCTTTCCAGCTGATTTTATTGGTTTTAGATAAGCGGTAACTGTTCAGCACGAGTAGGCTTTGAACACAAATACCGAAGGGTACGGTTAACGCAAATTTTGCGGGAACAAACAGTTCCTTAACCAAAATGAAGTAGGTGACGATCGACACCAAGAGCATCACAGAGCTGACAATGAGCGAATAAGCATGAATGGCAGACATGTCACTGATGAAGGCGTTCGCCGATACCAGCATCAAAAGCGGTCCCGCCCATGCGATGATGTTGGCTTTGATGAAGACTTTTAAAGCTTGTGCTTGCGATTGACAATTCACAATAAGATTCATGTTTTTGGAAAAGCCAGCCCAGATTGAGTTGAAGTCTGAATACATGTGCGTACTCATTAGTTTGTCTGCAAATGCCCAGAAAATCTTAAATCCATTGACCTTCATGACTTTTGCAAAGGCGATGTCTTCCGATATCGCGTTTGCTACTGCGGCGTGTCCACCGACTGCGTCGTAGGATTTTCGGGTAAACAACATCGCCTGACCGTTAGCAATCGCTTCTTCCTTAGTCATGTCGTTCGAGTTTTTAAAGTTCATATAAGATGCGATCGATAGAAAGATGCCCGGCAAGGTCGCTTTTTCTGCCACAGACGCAAAAGTTTGTTTTGGATTAAACGATAAGAGATCAGTTTTTTGTTGGATAGCAAAGTCGATAACGCTCTGTAGCATCGCGGGTGCTGAATCGGTATCTGCATCAATGAAATACACATATTCACCGCTCGCGTTGAGTGCGCCAGCCATACATGCATTGCTCTTACCAAGCCATCCGGTCGGTAACGTTCTACCTGAAATACAGCGCGCGTTAACGTCGAACTTACTGATCAATGCTTCTACTTTTGCACGGGTTGAGTCAGTAGAAAAGTCATCAACAACAATGACTTCAAACTTGTCTTTTGGGTAGCTCTGCTTCAATAGAGAGCCAAGGCTGATTTCAATATTGTCTTCTTCATTTCGCGCAGGAATAATGACGGAAACAGTCGGCCACTCAGTTCTTTTGAACGATATTTTAGGTTCAATGTGAATACGATGGCGCTCTAAGTTCGCAAGTGTGATTAGAAACTTGACGGTAACGATGCAAAGCAAGGTCGTAATAATAGCTAAAATCATAATGACTGTGGTCGGAATAAAGTGATGGAGAGACAGGAAAGAATATAGTGGAGTGTGACCTAACGCACATCTTGTATGTAGGACTTAACCCTTCAAACTGGAATGCGCTTCTGTTAGCGTTTGCCTTGGAAAGATGTGAAACAGTGACTGACAGGCGGTAAAATAAGCATTGTATTCACCAGCGACTCTAGCGATATAATCGAACCCAGAACCGTTACTCAAGATAACGAATGATCATAATCCAATAATAGGTACGCCCGACATGCCCCAACAAAACATCAAATTTATCGCGACTGATATGGATGGCACCTTACTCGATGAGCATGGAAAGCTCGACCCAGAGTTTTTCAATCTTTATGAGCGCTTAGAAGCGCAAGATATTATTTTTGCTGCCGCGTCTGGCCGCCAGTATTACAGCTTGCTAGAAACATTTTCCCCGCTTAAAGATCGCATGATGTTTATTGCTGAAAACGGCACATTAGTGATGCACAAAGGCCAAGAACTTTACAGCTGCTTGCTTGATACCGATGCCATTAAAGAGATCATTAAAGAAGCTCGAGCTATTGAAGGCGCGCATGTGGTGCTATGCGGTAAGAAATCGGCATACATCGAAACCAAAGATGAGCGTGCTCTGGCGGAGATCTCTAAGTACTACCATCGCCGTGAGCAAGTAGAAGACTTACTGGCGGTAGAAGACGATTTCATCAAGGTGGCTATCTGTCACTTCGACGGTTCACAAGAGAAAGTGAACCCAACTATTGATGCCAAATTCGGTGAGAACTACCAAGTGGTTGTAAGCGCAAAAATTTGGTTAGATGTGATGAACGCTGAAGCGTCAAAAGGTGCGGCGATTAAACATCTACAGAACACATTAGGTTTCACTTACGAGCAGACCATGAGCTTTGGTGATTACCTAAATGACTTGGAAATGCTTAAAGAGAGCTACCACTCTTACGCGATGGAAAACGCGCATCCAAAGTTAAAAGAGATCGCGCGTTTTGGCGCGCCAAGTAACGTTGACGCGGGTGTGTTCCAAGTACTTGAGAAGTTGCTAGCGTAACGCTCTTAAGCTAGATTCGATTTTTATCAAAGCCAACTCGTGAAAATGAGTTGGCTTTTTTGTTGGCTGCTGTTGTATTGAGTTAAATTTGAACGAGTGTTCAGCTTGTTGTAGTCTAACCAGAAAGATGGGTATTCACTTTGAATTGGATACGCCTTAGTAACGATATTTGGAATGATTATGAGCAAGAAACTTCAACTTGATATTATTTCTGACGTAATGTGCCCGTGGTGCGTAGTCGGTTACAAAAACTTAGAGCTAGCCGTTGCGGAACTTGGTTTAGAAGACCAGATTGAACTTGAATGGCAGCCGTTTGAGCTTAACCCTGACATGCCGCAAGAGGGCGAAAACCTGCGTGCCCATATCATGAGAAAATACGGTTCTAGCGCAGAAGAGAGCCAACGTTCACGAGAACAGCTTTCGGCTCGCGGCCAAGCGGTTGGTTTCGATTTCAATTTCTATGACAGTATGAGAATGGTCAATTCACGTCATCTACATGTACTTCTCGATTTTGCACTAGCGCACGGCAAACAGACTGAGTTAAAGCTACGCTTCTTTGCTGCTCACTTCACAGAGCAAAAAGACCTGTCCGATCTTGAAGTCATTGCACAAGAGCTTGAAGCGGTTGGCTTAGACTCAACGAAGGCACTGAAGCGCCTAAAGAACACCGACAACTTGAAGCAAATTGAAGCGCAAGAGTTTGAATGGCAACGCATGGGGATCTCTGCGGTTCCTACTGTGGTGTTCAACCGTAAGAGTGCAGTAACGGGCGCGCAGACGGTAGAAACCTACAAGCAGATTCTTCAAGAGCTTATTGCTGAATCATAAACGGATCATTGCTATCAATTAGAGTCTGAATTTCATGGAATCACTGTCACTCGCTCAAGCGCAAAAACTGGTATTGCTTTCGCAAAAGCTGCCGCCTAAGAAGTTGCCACCTAAAAAGCAACGCAATGGGGGCGCTTTGGCGAACACGTTGTCTGCGATTGAAAACCTTGGCTATGTGCAAATTGATACCATCTCTGTGATTCAGCGAGCTCACCACCACACGCTTTGGAATCGCAATCAAGATTACCAACTGAACCATCTTGATAAGCTGTTAGAGCGTCGAGAAGTATTTGAGTATTGGTCGCATGCCGCCGCGTATTTACCCATGCGTGACTTCCGATTCAGCCTACATCGCAAGAATGGCTTTGCGAGCGGTAAGCTCAAGCATTGGTATAAAAAGGATGACGCACTGATGGCTCATGTTCTCAAACGTATTGAGAATGAAGGACCGTTGATGGCGAAAGATTTTGAAGGGGATAGGCCAAACCCCGGCGGTTGGGGCGGTAAACCGGCCAAGCAAGCTTTAGAAACCTTGTTCATGCAAGGCGACTTAATGGTGCCAAGCCGAGTGAACTTTCATAAGGTGTATAACCTCACCGAGCGAGTGTTGCCGAGCGGAATTGATACCTCTGAGCCGACCGAACAAGAGTACATCGAGCATCTCATAACGCGTTACTTAGAGGCTAACGGAGTTGGAACAGCGTCGGAAATGAGCTATCTCCTGAAGAACACAAAGCCTCTGATTCAGAAAACACTCCAACAGATGCTTGAAGATAAGCAGGTTCTGAAAGTAGATATTCAAGGCTCTTATTACTATGTCCTGCCTGGTGCGTTTGATCTGCTGAATCAACCTCTTTCCAGAACCAAGCTTAAGATACTGTCTCCGTTTGATAACCTGCTGATTCAACGAAAGCGAATGCAATCATTGTTCAACTTTGACTACCTCCTTGAGTGCTATGTGCCTGAGGCCAAGCGTCAGTTTGGTTACTTTAGTTTGCCGATTCTATGGCAAGGTAAGCTGGTGGCGCGAATGGATTGCAAGGTCGATAGAAAGAGTCGCTTACTCAATATTCGTAACTTGGTTGTTGAAGGCGGAGTTAAAACTCATGAGTCTTTGATTCACGCTTTATGCGAAGAACTTAAACACTTCATGGTGTTTAACCAATGTGATGAGATGATCGTCCATAACACCACACCTTCTGATCTTGGTAAACGCTTGATGAGCCATTGGCAAGCAGTCTAGCGGTCTTTGTTGTTTAGAAAGCGCTTAGTTACTCAGAAAGAGAGGCTAACAAAAACTCGACAAAGGTTCGGTTCTTCAACGACAGTTGTTTGGTTTTGTAGAGTAGGTGAATCGGCTTTGGTAACGGCGCCATACCGGGTAGGATTTCCAACAGCGCTCCACGGTCAATCTCTTCTGCGACTAAGATAGTCGGTTGCAGCAACACGCCCACACCCTGTAGGGCGGCATATCGCAACACATCACCATTATTCGACATTAAGCGCACACGTTCTTTATTCGGTGTGGCGTGAGGAGCTTGGCTGCTATAACTGAATCCAAGCGATGGGTGCTGCGCTAAGTCTTCTAATACTCTGATCTCAGCATGTTGGTTAAGATAATCGGGCGCCGCGCAGTAACACATCTCATAATCCCCTAAGTATCTGGCGACTAAACTGGAATCAGACAGGTCACCGATTCGCACAATCAGATCTATGTCGGATGAATAAGGGTCGACAAGGTCATTATTCAACATCAGCTCAACGTTGATGGTTGGGTTATGTGCGAGAAATTTGGCCACGATAGGGGCAAGTACCTTGTTCCCATAGGTGACAGGGCAGTTAATTTTTACCGTGCCTTGCGGTTGATTTTCCAAGGTTTGAATCAGGTTCTCTGCATTGCTGATGTCTTCGAGAATTCGCTTACATTCTCGATAATAAAGCTGACCTGAATCAGTTAAAGACTGCTTACGCGTGGTGCGGTGGATCAGCTGAGACTTCAAACTGGCTTCTAAGGAATGGACATGTTTACTTATCATGGTCGCCGACAGGTTGAAGTGGTTTGCGGCGCTACGAAAGCTGCCTTGTTCCACTACGTAGACGAAGACTTTCATGCTGGTTAACTTATCCATTAAACACTCTTGGTTGATAAACAATAAACAAAAGGTGAGTTTATCAATTATTAGGGGTTAATTATATTAATGGCAAACCGATAATTAACTAAAATAAGAGCGTGAAATGCCTCAAACGAATGAAACCATCTTTGTTACTGCCGAACTTAAGATCAAAACCAACATAGAGCGAGCTGCTGCGATCGAAGCTATCGAACAGTTTTGTTTCGACATGCAAAGCGAGCCTGGCTGCCTACAAGCAATTGCAACCTATGATCAAAGCCAAAGCGATCGTGTGGTCTTGCTTGAGCAATACGCAAACCGCGAGGCGATTAATCAGCACTTTGGTATGCCTCATACCCAAGCATTTATTGAGCGTGACATTACCGAGTTGGTTCAAGCATTCGAAACGCAACGTGGACCTATCAAAGCACAAGAGCAGGAGATCTGATACATGAAATGGGGAATCCTAGGAACCAGTTTTATCTCAGGCGTAATGGCGGATGCGATTAAAGGCGACGCTCAAAGCGAGCTGTATGCCGTTGCTGGACGTACTGAAAAAACACTTAACGAGTTTGCTGCCCAATACCAACCAACACGAACCTTCAACAGCTATGAAGCCTTGATTGAAGATGAGTCGGTCGACATCATCTACATTGCTCTGCCAAACCATGTCCATCATGAGTATGTGATTAAAGCAGCTCAAAAAGGCAAAGCGATCTTGTGTGAGAAGTCTCTGTCGGTAGATATGGAAAAAACCGAGCAAGCTTTACAAGCCGTGAAAGAAGCGGGCGTATTCTTTGCTGAAGGTCTGATGTATTTAAACCATCCACTTATCACCAAGCTTCATCAAGAACTGGCAGCTGGTGAGATCGGCGAAGTGCGCTCAATTCAAGGTTCCTACGTTGCGGCGATTGATCAGTTCGTGAACCCTGCAAGTAAAGGCGCGCTATACAACCTTGGCTGCTACCCAATGTCGCTGATTCACTCTGTCGCGCAGCAGCAATTTGGCGAGAGTGTGTTCGATGATGTGCAGATATCAGCAATCGGTCGACGAGGCGAAGATGGCAATATCTGTGAATCGTCGGCGATGATGCGTTTCAATGACCGTTTTACCGCGCAAATCCACACCGCTGAAGACCACGGCTTAAAGCATGGCTTTACTATTCTAGGTAGCAAAGGCTGCATTACTTTAGATACTAACCCATGGTTACCGACTGCAGAAAACACGTTTACGGTAGAGATCTATGAGACGTCGACACGTGAAGTGAAAGTCGAAGCGCAAGGCGATGGCTTCCATTATCAAGTGCGCAATATCCGCCAAGCAGTCGAGCGAGGTGACACACAACTTGCTGCGCCAATGGCAATCCACCAAGACTCTCGCGTGATCATGAAGTTACTGACTGATTGGGAACAAGCGGCGAGCTAAGATCTTCGTAAATTCTATATTCGCCTCATGTTTGATTGCCTCGTAAGCGATCAAACATGAGGCGTTTCCTCTGTATCTTCTAGTCGACTCTCCCAATAAATACTTTGCATTTGAAACCGCCACAGTGTCCAATATCAGGTAGTACGAAACTGACCAAAAAACCTTACTTTTTAAGGTGTTAAATAGGACCTTTACCGCATGCGTAAATCAGATAAGAAAATCGAAAATCAGATCAGAGACGTGTTAACTGACGTTTGTGAAGACACGCTGAAAGGCTTCGATGGTTTTTTATGGGTGACTCACTCGGTCAACTTCTCCTCTTTTCCGCAAAGTTTGAAAATTGTCTGTGTATTCGATACCAATCAGGATAGAACGAACTTCTTAAATGGCGAAGGTCAACAGAGTGTTTCAGGGACTATCCAGAAAGCGTTCAATCAAGTTGGAATTCAACTGAAGAGTATCGATAAACACATCAGCTACGATACGCAAGAAAATTGCGACCGCGACCATCAAGGGAAGTGGAACAAGAGGCTTTAAGGCGCGTTGTTATCGCTCTTGTTTAGACAGCCTATTCAAATTGAGTTTCAACAGTGTGGCGTTGAAACTGAGATTCGATGCAGCAAATCTCAGCCCGTTCTGAGCTTTAAGCTCTGATAACTTCCATCTTCCAAACTGTATTATTCTCATTTTGAGAAAATCTGAGCTGATTTCTCGTTAGTTGGAGAAACTTGGTTTCCAAGTAAAATTAAAATCACAAAAATTTATATTTTCCTTAATGTCTTGATTTTGAATCGACATTTGCTCGTTTTCCTTACCACCGATGAAACCAGTCAGAAGAGCACTTGAACAATACAGCCATGTAGTCGATACTTTTTTCGTATTTTGATTCCTAAATTGACACGTAAGTTGGCTGACTTTTCGTCTTGTGATTTAAGGCATGACAGTATCAATTAGGAAATTTGATTCATGAAAACCTACATTTCTGGGCTGCTCGCACTCATACCGTCATGTTTAATCGCTGGCTACGCTTTTGCTGTTGGCACAGCGGTTGTGCTGCCAGGGCAACATGAAGCGGGTGTTGATCTTTCGGGCTCCCCACTATCTGCGGATGCTGTCATTGATTGGGAAATTACCAACAGTGATATTGTGTTTGGAGCCTATGCTGACAAAGCCGACAATGAGCGGGCTACGACAATTGGTTATATGTACAACCAAGTCATGGCGATGAACTCGGGTTGGTTGGAGAACGATCTCCGTAACCAAGCTGAGTTAGAAGGCCTCAATTTCGAAGACTATTTCCTGCACTTTTCTGAAGATACTGTCATTGCCGAAGTTGATGAAACTCACGGCGAAAAGACTCTTTTAAACCGAAAACCTATGATCTTGGGTTATACAGCCAGTGAAGACCATGCTGGTTTTTGGCTGTATCAAGAGCCTCCGTGGGATGCCGATGTGTTTGAGAATTTCGAACAGGGTGGGGCTTTGTATGTCTATCATGCTGAGCAGTTCGAACGGCTGACCTTTAAGTTCTCACAGTTTGCTGGCAGCGGCGAATTTTGGATTGAATACCCAACGGCTATTGATTCTCAGGGTAGGGTTTCACAGTGGGAAAGGCTCGATGTAAAGAAAGACAAAACGCTCAGCATGACCAAAAACCAATCGGTGATCTGGAACCTTCCTAATGATTGGGTAAGAGCTACAACTCATGATGGCAGTGGTGCGAGCTATGGTGGCGGCCAGTATTTTGGCTCCACCTTTTTGAGAGATGGTGGGCGCTTATACGTTGTGAGAGTTCGTTGGCAAAGTGAAAACGCCGACGACAGGCCGCGCTTAAAAGAAGTAAAACTGAAAAACAGTTTTTCAACCGTCAAATTAACCGACGCTCCGACTACAACGCCGGACGGCAATGCTATCAGCCAATGGCGAAAAATCCGCGGTTTTGATGTGTCTGCAGACCTAGATGGCGATAACTACTTGTCGCCAAGCGAGTATCGAAATCGAACCAATAAGAACGCAACAGCGCGTTTTCGTTGGGAATCAAGAGTGGTGCCATTTGGTCGAATGTGGAGCGCTAGCTCATCTTGGTCGCTAACGAACGTCGCAAACGCGGATTATCTATCTGCTATTCATCGCTACTACAAGCAAAGCTGGGCAAGCCAAGGTTTGAATGGTGCGTACAACGACGACACAAATAAACTCATTGGTTCGAACCAGTTCTATGTTCATTCTGGTGGGCATGTTCAAGAGTTAGGAGCCGTTGCGGGTTCGAATCAAGCGGATGATCTCTATAAACAACAATTTTCAGCGTTTCTGAAAAATCTATCTGCTTTAGAAAGTGATGCGTCGATTGGGTTGAACATCGGAACCGCGAACTTGCTGGGTCGAAATGGACAGGCTCATCTTAGCGAGGCGGGATCTCTGTATTTACGCGAGCACTACATTTTTCCGTCTACTGGGTTTAGTGGTTACTCGGGGATCTCTAAATTCTGGGATAATTCTGCGCTCGCCTACAATGGGCAAAGTGTTATTTTTCAGGCGACAACGCGTTATGGGCGAGTTCAGTATCTTGGAAATAGTGAAGAGAATTGGAAGCAAGACCAATACTCGACCCTAGCGATCTACCACCTCAATCGACACGCTCAACATAGCTACTTTAATCAGTGGAACAATGGTTACGTCTATGGAAGTGGCAACACGACGGCTGACACTTTCTGGCAAAGTGGTGTCCCTAAAAACATCGCCTACCAACCAAGTTCGTTATTGGCCGTTGATTTGGGAGAGCCGAGTCATCTAATCCCACAAGGCTTTGAACCGATTCCTTTAATGCTATCAACAGCGACACCTCAACCCGCGGACTACACCATCGTTGGCGATTCATCAATGAACGAAATGGTGCATGCTGACCTGCCCAATGGCATGACTCACGTTCTACCGACGTTCACGTACTTTATGTATCAATCTGAAAATCAGGTGGTCGCTGGTGGCCCTGAGGACATGGTGTTAGCGAGAGAGTTCAGCAATGGTCGTGTGTTGTATCGCACGGATTTCCACGGTAAGAATCCGAGCTTTTATGAAGCGTCAAAACTCACCATTACGCTGGATGTTCCAATGAAACCTGTTGGTGCTAACGGTAACGTTGGTGACTATGTGAGTGAAATAGAAATTGGCGGTTATGAAGGGCTGTTCTTACTTTATTAGAACTAATGCGAGTGAGCACTCTCGAACCAGAGCAGACTAGAGCTTAGGTTCTGGATATGAGCTTATTCTTTTTACACTGCTTAAACTCTTTGGCGATCCACGATTGCTCGTTTAAACCATTGTCGATTAGAGCAAAAAGGTAGCCATCGACTTTGCCTGAAGCCGCAGGATATTCTTGAAAAGCGTGCTTAGGGTAGCCGGGGTAATCCATCTCGTATTGAGCGTCTAACTGCTTACCGAGTTGACGCCATTTTACGAATAACTCAGAAGAAGATGTCTCAACCTTATATTGGCCCAAAATACGTTGGTGGTGGGTTAACGCCACTTTAGCGCAGTGATTGGTCTGTACGACTTTTTGTATCAATTCAACTTGTTCTTCACTCATGGTTTTCGCCAGTACATTCTCTTGTTCGATACGCGCCATTCGCTCACCAAACGTTTCAGCATGGGTGGGAAACACAAAAGTAAGCGGTAAAGCCAATACCAAAAGACGCTTGTAGAACATAACCAAACTCGTTAAAAGGATTCGCGGCTATTATGCCGCCCGCCGCCAATATTATTAATCAATATAAACGCTTAATTGTAAGAATTATTTTTATCGAGTAGATAAATAGATGATTTTGGAGTTGTGGTATTCAGGCTCTGAATGTTTGGTTGGTGAGCCTGAAATTTGATGAGGGATCCGTTACGAATTAATGACCTTGATGCCTTTATCTTGAAGCTCATCAATCACACTACTCGAAAGTTCAATGTCGGTGATTACGCCATCAAGCGCACTTAAATCTAAGGCGTGGAAGGTAGCGATACGTCCGTATTTGGTTGAGTCTGAAATCAGATAGTTTGAATGAGCTGCTTGAACAATGGCTTGTTTGACTAACACCTTATTTTCACAAGGTGTAGAGAGCCCTTTTAGATTCCAAGATGAAGATGAGATAAACGCAATATCAATATTCATCCCTGCCAAGAACTCAGCTACTTTGCCCCCAATACTTGATTGATTTTCACGGTCAATCTTGCCACCAGTATGGTAAATCTCAGATTGTGTGCTGTTCATTAGGTACGCGGCAATCGCGAAGTCATTGGTGATGATAAGCAGATCATCTCGCCCTGCAAGTTGGTGAGCGATCTCCAAAGAGGTTGTTCCAGCGTCTAAGTAGATAGTCGAATACTCAGGAACCAATTGAGCAGCTAGTTGACCTATTTGAGCTTTTTCGCTTGCTTGCTGTTCTACCTTTATGTCGTGTGACAATTCGCAGTGAAGTGCTTTAGTCAGTTGAACGCCACCCGAAACTGAAATCACTTTCCCTGATGTCTCTAGCTTTACGATATCTCGACGAATGGTCATATGAGACACCTCTAAGTGCTCAACAAGCTCAGAAATACTGATCACTTCTTGGTGTGATAATAGTGACAAAATAGTTCTCTGACGTTCCGCTGGAATCATGATTCTTCTTCTATGTTCTTATTTTTCATCATCCTATCAATCTTTAGCTATTTTGTGAATATCTGTGAATATCTGTTGTGAAATAGCAATTAGAACTGTGATTGCTGCCGAAATTACCCTTACCTAATGCCTCTAAAGGGTTAAATTACTCAGGTGTGTTAACTTTTGTTAAAAGTGTGACTTATCACTAAGTCGCATTCGATTGCTTCACATATAATCACAAACATAAACAAGAATTAACAAATCTAGAATTAAATAATTACGTGAAAGGCATCTTGCTATGAATGAAGTTCAATCTGTTGGTGTTATCGGTTTAGGTTCTATGGGCATGGGCGCAGCGAAGTCATGCGTCCGTGCAGGCCTTGATGTATATGGTTTCGATTTGAATCCGCAAGCGCTTGAAACCTTGGGTGAATATGGCGCAAAAGCGGTCTCTACAAGCGCGGTTGAGTTTGCCGACAAACTTGATTCAGTTTTGGTATTGGTTGTGAATGCAGCTCAAGTTAACACGGTACTGTTTAAGACTGGTCTTGCGGCGGCACTAAGACCTAACACGCCAGTTATGGTCTCGGCAACGATCTCAGCAGAAGACGCGAAACAAATCGAAGCTCAGCTTGCTGAACATGATCTTGTGATGCTGGATGCGCCAGTGTCCGGCGGTGCAGTAAAAGCAGAAGCGGGCGAAATGACGATTATGGCTTCAGGTGCGGTGACCACATTTGAAGTACTGGCTCCGGTACTTGATGCAACTGCAGCTAAAGTCTACAACATCGGTGAGACCATTGGCCTTGGTGCGACCGTTAAGATTATCCACCAGTTACTAGCAGGTGTTCATATTGCTGCGGGCGCTGAAGCGATGGCACTAGCCGCACGCGCAAACATTCCGCTTGATTTGATGTACGACGTTGTTACGAATGCAGCGGGCAACTCTTGGATGTTCGAGAACCGCATGAAGCACGTAGTCGATGGTGATTACTCTCCAAAATCTATGGTTGATATCTTTGTGAAGGATTTGAACTTGGTATCAGATACCGCTCAAGACCTGAAATTCCCACTCCCATTATCAAGTGCAGCACTGAACATGTTCGTTAGCGCGAGTAATGCTGGATTTGGTCAAGAAGACGACAGTGCAGTGATAAAAGTCTTCCAAGGTATTGACCTACCGGGTGTAAACACATCAAAGGCGGAGAAATAATCATGTTATTAGGTGTTATTGCAGACGACTTTACAGGTGCTACAGACATTGCTGGTTTCTTGGTTGAAAACGGTATGCGCACTGTTCAATTGAATGGGATTCCAACGGGAGAGTTTGACACATCAGCAGATGCTGTGGTGATCAGCCTTAAATCTCGCTCTTGCCCAGCTGACCAAGCGGTGACGGATTCGGTTACTGCGCTTAAATGGCTTCAATATCAAGGCTGCCAACAGTTTTACTTTAAATACTGCTCAACGTTCGACAGTACCGCTGAGGGCAATATTGGTCCCGTAACAGATGCACTTTTGGCTGAACTTGGAGAATCTTTCACTATGGTTTGCCCTGCATTGCCAGTAAATGGTCGCACGGTTTACAACGGTCACTTGTTTGTTTTTGATGAGTTGCTCAGTGATTCAGGTATGCGTAATCACCCTGTTACACCAATGACGGATTCAAGTGTGGTTCGAATGATGGACGCACAATCAGAAGGTGTTTCCGGTTTAGTTAACTTTCAAACGATTGAACAGGGCGCTGATGCGGTTACCGCTCGTTTTAACGAACTCAAAGCTCAAGGTAGTCGCTACGCCGTGGTAGACGCATTTAATGCAGATCACTTGGTGACGCTAGGTCAAGCGGCTAAATCTTTGAAACTAATCACAGGTGGTTCAGGCCTAGCTGCTGGTATCGCTAAAAACTGGACAGAACATCTTGCTGACCAAAGTGATGCAAAACATGCCGGTAGCCCAGTCAAAGCACCAACCGTTGTGTTCTCTGGTTCTTGTTCAGTGATGACTAACCAACAAGTTGCGGTATACAAGCAGCTTGCTCCTCACTTTGCTATCGATGTGAAGGCTTGCTTAACCAATGATCAATACGCCAATGAAGTGTTCGATTGGGTGATGACCAATAACCAAGGCGAGTTTGCTCCTTTGGTTTATGCAACCGCAGATGCTGCCGCACTAAAAGCAATTCAAGAAGAGTACGGCGCACAAGCTTCAAGCCACGCAGTTGAACAATTTTTTAGTCAACTCGCTATCAAACTACAACAACATGGCGTGAAAAACTTCATCGTTGCTGGTGGTGAAACATCAGGCGTCGTGACGCAAAGCCTAGCTGTGAAAGGTTTTCATATTGGTCCTCAAATTGCACCAGGTGTGCCTTGGGTTAAATCGGTCGAAGGTGAGTTATCACTAGCGCTAAAATCGGGCAATTTTGGTGATGAAAACTTCTTCGCTAAAGCTCAATCATTCTTTTCATAAGCGAGATTCAAATGAGTAAAGTTTTGATGAACGAGCAGCAGTTAAGAGAGCAAATGGTCACGCTCGCTCGTTCAATGTTTGAACGAGGTTACGCCACTGGTGGTGCAGGTAACCTGTCTATCAAATTACCTAATGGGTATTTTCTAGCAACACCAACAGGCTCTTCATTTGGCCGTCTTGTGGCTGAAGAATTGTCGGTTGTTGATATCGATGGCAACCACATCTCAGGTAAGAAGCCTTCTAAAGAAGCGGCATTCCACCTAGCGATTTATAGAAATAATGCGGAGTGCAATGCGATTGTACACCTGCACTCTACATACCTAACTGCACTATCTTGCCTTGAAGGGTTGGATCGTAACAACGCGATTAAGGCTTTCACACCGTATTTCGTGATGCGAATTGGCGAGTTACCAGTCATTCCTTACCTACGTCCGGGTGACCCGCAAATCGCTGAAGAGTTGGCAAAACGAGCAGGTGATTATCGAGCATTTTTGTTAGCAAACCACGGCCCAGTAGTAACAGGCACTGACTTTGTTGATGCCGTTGATAACGCTGAAGAGCTAGAAGAGACCGCCAAATTAGCATTCTTATTGAAAGGGAATGATATCCGTTACCTAACGGACGAAGAAGTTATGGATTTAAAAGGGAGAGGCAAATAATGGCTAAGTTCGCAGCAAACTTAACGATGTTATTCACAGAAGTACCATTTTTAGATCGCTTTGAAAAAGCACATCAAGTCGGTTTCAAAGCAGTTGAATACCTATTCCCTTATGCATTTGAGGCCGAAGAGCTTGCCGAAAAAATGCAAAAATTTGGCTTTGAACAGGCGCTGTTCAACATGCCTCCGGGTGATTGGGACGCAGGTGAACGAGGCTTCGCAGCGATTCCTGGCCGTGAAGAAGAGTTTAAAGCCAGCGTTGATACGGCACTTATGTACGCTAAAGCGCTGAACTGCAAGAAAGTTCACGCGATGTCGGGTCTACATGATGCGAATTTCACGAGGCAGCAACACGTTGAAACCTTTATCTCAAATATTCGTTTTGCCGCAGATAAGTTTGCTGAGCATAACATCGAATTGATGATTGAACCGCTAAATAGCCGTGATGTTCCTAATTATTTCGTTGCTCACCAACGTGACGCTGTTGAACTGATTAAGTTAGTCGATAGGCCAAATGTGAAGCTGCAACTCGACCTTTATCACGCGCAAATCATGGATGGTGATTTAAGTACTTTGATTCGTGAAGTGGCTGCTTATACCGGTCATATCCAAATTGCTTCTGTACCAGAAAGGCATGAACCATCGGAAGGCGAACTGAATTACCCACATCTATTTAATGTTCTGGATGATTCAGGTTACCTAGGTTGGATTGGTTGTGAATATAACCCAAGAGGCACGACAGAAGAGGGGCTTAGCTGGGTAAAAAGTTATTTATAGCGCGGTGTGAATGCCGTTTATATGTAACGAACCATAAAAGTAAAGAACTGATTTAGATAACACGGCTTACAGGTAAGCCAACACATAACGATAAAGTGCAATAGGTGATCCCGATATCACCTATATGCACCACCCTACAATTTTCATAAAAATGAAGAAAGAGACAAAAGGAATATAAAAATGGATGGAGCACTGATAGGCATCGTAATTGGCATCTTAGCCATGATGGGTATGATCATTAAAACGAGAATCCCAGTCGCACTTGCTATGGTTATTGCAAGTATCATCATGGGTCTTTTTGCGGGTATGGCGCCAACAGAGTTGATTGATGCAATTAAAGCTGGTTTTGGTGGCGTGCTTGGTGGCATTGGTTTGATCATCGCATTCGGCGTTATCATGGGCGCGTGTTTCGAACGATCTGGAGCCGCTGTTCGAATGGCAAAAACGTTTGTAAAGCTGTGTGGTAAAGGTCGTGAAGACTTAGCACTAGGTTTTACAGGGGTGCTTGTCGCTATCCCAGTTTTCTGTGACTCTGCGTACATCATTTTGCATTCTCTTGTTCGCGCAATTTCACGTGATACGGGTAAGTCAGCGGTTGGCCTTGGTGTAACTCTAGCGCTTGGCTTGCTTATCACTCACGCACTTGTGCCACCAACACCGGGTCCAGTTGCTGTGGCTGGAATTCTGGGTGTAGACCTAGGTGAATACATGTTATTGGGTTTGATGGTTTCTATCCCTATGATGCTTCTTTCTATGATTTATATTCGCCGAGTAGGTAATGAGTACTACCGCGTACCAAACGGAGAGACATGGATTACTAACCAAGCTGATTGGGCAAACCTTGAGAAAGTAAAAGAAACAGATGACAGAGAGCTACCAAGTAACTTTTTATCATTCGGTCCAATTCTGCTGCCAATCGCATTCATCCTAATCAACACGCTTGTTGGTCAAGGTGACACTGCAATGCACAACGTTATTTCGTTGATTGGTAACCCAGTGGTTGCTGTTGGTATCGGTGTTCTTATGGCGCTATACGGTCTTACTCGTCATATTGAGCGCAAAGACATGGTTAGCTCTATGGATGATGCTCTGTCTACTACAGGTCTAATTCTTGTGGTAACTGGCTGTGGTGGCGCAATGGGTGCAGTACTTAAAGCATCAGGTGCTGGCCCTCAAGTAGCCGAAGCTATCGCGAGCAGCGGTATTCCACCTCTACTTGTACCACTAGCAATTGCTTCAATGCTTCGTCTAATCCAAGGTTCAGCAACGGCATCAATGATGGTTGCAGCAACGATGACGCTGCCATTGGTTGAAACGTTAGGTCTAGACCCAGTATTCGTAGCACTTGCATGTGCGGTAGGTCCGGTTGGCTTCTCTCATTTGAACGATTCATACTTCCACATCATCAACCGTACGTTAGGTATTACTGAACTTGCTGACCAAATTAAGATCTGGTCTGTGTCTTCAACTATCGCATGGGCGATTGGTGCAAGCATCATCATGATTCTAAACTTAGTGTTTGGTAAAGGCGGTACGTTGATCGACCCACTGATTCCAATTGCGGTTCTAGGTGCTGTATTCGTTTGGCTAAAAAGCAAAGAGAAATCACAAGTAAAGACAGCCGTTACTAACTAATACGACTTACCTTTATATACTGCCCCTATTAAGTGATTAGCTTGCTGATCTTCAATAGGGGCATTTTTGGATCGGGCACTCATCAAAATTACTAATCTTTTGGATCTCTCAGTATGAAAATTGTTATTGCACCAGACTCGTTTAAAGAATCTCTATCGGCTGTATCTGTGGCGGCGTGTATTGAAAAGGGCTTTCGTGAAATCTTCCCAGACGCTGAATACGTAACATTGCCTTTGGCTGATGGTGGTGAAGGGACTGTGGATGTATTGCTCCAAGGGCTTGTTGGTGAAAAGCGACATAGGCAAGTCGAAGGGCCGTTAGGGCAACAAGTTAATGCTGAATGGGCGATGCTTGAGTCATCCAATAGCAACCCGAACAAAACGGCACTGGTTGAAATTGCTGCTGCATCGGGTTTGGACTTGTTGAAACCAGAGCAGCGTGATCCATTGATTGCTTCTTCATTCGGAACGGGGCAATTGATTTTGGAGGCGATAGAGCAGGGCGCTCAAACGATTATTCTTGGATTGGGTGGCAGTGCAACTAATGATGGCGGTGCAGGTATTGTTCAAGCATTAGGTGGGACACTGTTAGATAATGCAGGGCAAGAGCTTAACCGAGGTGGCGTTGCACTAGCTGATTTATCATCGATTGATCTTACTGGTTTAGATTCACGCTATGCTGATATCGAGTTAATTGTGGCGTGCGATGTCGATAATCCGTTGTGTGGTGATAACGGTGCTAGCCATATATTCGGCCCACAAAAAGGCGCAAGCCCAGAACAAGTTGTGATGCTTGATAAGGCGCTTGAGAATTTTGCTCAAGTAGTTGAATCGCAAGGTTGTGTTCGTGGGGATGATCCCGTTCACAAGCGTACTGGTTATGGCGCGGCTGGTGGTGCTCCAATGGGGCTTGGTTTGTTGTTTAACATGCAGATTAAACCGGGTATTGAGATGGTGCTTGATGTTTTGCAAGCCGATGAAGTATTGAAAGGCGCAGATCTTGTGATTACCGGTGAAGGGAAAATGGACAATCAAACTCTGCAAGGAAAGACGCCTTATGGCATTGCCAAACGTGCGAGCTTACAAGGCATTCCGACCATAGGGATTGCAGGTTCTTTAGGTACAGAAGTCGAAGCCTTATATGGTGAAATGAACAGCTTGTTTGGTACAGTGCGCTCTCCTCAGTCACTCGAGCAAGTACTGCGAGAAGCTGAATTGAACCTAACCAGAACGGCGAGGAACATTGCCTCAACTCTGAGGTTAGGCCATGCCATTTTTAAATAAACCGAAGTTATACATAGGCTTATTCGCAGTGAAGTTCAATAGGTTTCATAGATAACAACGATAAATATAAACGATTATATTTTCTGCCAACTCAGGTCTATTCTTTATCCATATTGTTTTAGTGGTTTTTAAAGTATTGAATCCACTTAAATCTAAGATGTGGCAACGATGCGATATCTTTAACCTTAAGGAATAGACCATGAATAAAAAACTGACCACAGCTGCGGGTTGTCCTGTCGCTCATAACCAGAATGTTCAAACGGCGGGCAAACGTGGTCCACAACTTCTTCAAGACGTTTGGTTTTTGGAGAAATTGGCCCATTTTGATCGTGAAGTGATTCCAGAGCGTCGTATGCACGCGAAAGGCTCAGGTGCTTACGGCACATTTACCGTTACACACGACATCACAAAATACACCAAGGCAAAATTGTTCTCTGAAATAGGTAAAAAAACCGACTTGTTTGCACGTTTCACAACAGTTGCGGGTGAGCGCGGTGCTGCCGATGCTGAACGTGATATTCGTGGCTTTGCATTGAAGTTTTATACTGAAGAAGGCAACTGGGATATGGTGGGCAACAACACGCCAGTATTCTTCCTTCGTGATCCTCTTAAGTTCCCTGACTTAAACCACGCGGTGAAACGTGACCCACGCACCAACATGCGTAGCGCGAAAAACAACTGGGATTTCTGGACTTCTTTGCCGGAAGCTCTGCACCAAATTACTATCGTAATGAGTGACCGTGGTATCCCTGCGACTTACCGTCACATGCACGGCTTTGGTAGCCACACGTTCAGCTTCATCAACGCTGATAACGAACGTTTCTGGGTGAAATTCCACTTCAAATCTCAGCAAGGTATTAAGAACCTTTCTGATGCAGAAGCGGCACAAGTGATCGGTGATGATCGCGAAAGCCACCAACGTGATTTGCTAGACAGCATCGATAACCAAGATTTCCCGAAATGGACGTTGAAAGTACAAGTGATGCCAGAAGCGGATGCAGCGAAGGTTCCATACAACCCGTTCGATTTGACTAAGATCTGGCCTCATGCAGATTACCCGTTGATCGAAGTGGGCGAATTTGAGCTAAATCGTAACCCGCAAAACTTCTTCGCAGAAGTAGAGCAGTCAGCATTCAACCCAGCGAACGTAGTTCCAGGTATCAGCTTCTCGCCAGACAAGATGCTGCAAGGTCGTCTGTTTGCTTACGGTGATGCACAACGTTACCGTTTGGGTGTAAACCATCAGCACATTCCAGTGAATGCGCCTCGTTGCCCAGTACACAGCTACCACCGTGATGGCGCGATGCGTGTCGATGGTAACTTCGGTGGCACATTAGGTTATGAGCCAAACAACGAAGGTCAATGGGCTGAGCAACCAGATTTCGCTGAACCAGCACTGAACCTAGATGGCGCAGCAGCACACTGGGATCACCGCGAAGATGAAGATTACTTCTCGCAACCGGGTGACTTGTTCCGCCTAATGACACCAGAGAAGCAAGCGATTCTTTTTGATAACACTGCTCGCAACCTAGGCGGCGTGCCAAAAGAGATTCAATTGCGTCACCTAAGACACTGTTACAAAGCTGACCCTGCATACGGTGAAGGCATTGGTAAACTGCTTGAAATCGACGTGAGCGAATTTAAGTCGTAATCAATCATCTTGATTCGTTAATTGAAAGGCCGTTGAGTGAACTACTCGATGGCCTTTTTTGATCTCGCTGAATATCAAGCAACCCTAAGTCATTGAAAAATATAACAATCCACATTGATAGTTTTTACCTATCGAATTGATAAATCTATCCCATTATCTTTGTAAGAGTGATGGGATTATTCTACGACTATCAGTTTATAAAGTAGAAGAGTTTGAGATGAATAAGAGCGCATTAATCGTTGAAGGTGGAGCAATGAGAGGTATTTTTGCTGCTGGAGTTTTAGACGCCTTCATGCAAGACGATTTCCGTCCTTATGATTTTGCCATCGGCGTATCTGCAGGTGTGTCGAATCTGGTTGGCTACTTATCTCATGCACCAAAACGCAGTTATGATGTGATCACCACGATGGCGACGGATAAAACTTTCTTTAATCCTGCTCGCTTTGCCAAAGGCGGTAACTTGGTAGATGTTAAATGGTTATGGAACGAATCCAATCAACGTTATCCGCTCGATTGTGGTGAGTTGTTTTCAAGTATCCCACTCATTGCTGCTGTCACAAATGTCGATACGGGCAGTGCAGACTACTACCATATTAAGCCAGAAAACCTTTCTAATGTTGTTGAAGCAACAACGGCTTTACCTATCGCTTACCGTGAAACTCCGTGTTTCTCTGGTGGCTGTTATACCGATGGCGGTGTAGCCGATTCGATTCCGGTTCGTGAAGCATATCGCCGTGGCGCACGCGATATTACCGTGATTCTGTCTCACCCATTGAGCTACCGAATGAAGCCTCAAAAGCACCAATGGATGCTGAAGAAACTATTAAAGAAATTCCCGAATATTGCTGAGTCGATGGCGGTACGTGCTGAAAACTACAACCAGTCTCTGGAGTTCATTCGTAACCCACCCAAAGATGCGACTATTAAAGTGATAGCGCCACCTGAAGCCTTCGCGGTTAAGCGTTTAACTATGGATCAAAGTACTCTTAATACAGGTTACGAGATGGGCGTCAAAGCCGGTGAAGAGCACCTTGCTATTAGAAAAGGCGTTTATGGTTTAGACACTGAAGATTGTCATTTCTGCGTCTAGGAACGGTTTTAGAATACTGAATAAACGACGAAGCCACGCTGTTCACTTCAGAATAGCGTGGCTTTGTATCTGTAGACCTAGTTTGTTTTTAACTCAGCCTGCTGTTAACTCAATCTGTTATTAAACGAGTTCGTTGCCGCTGGTGTTGCCAGCAAAGAAAGCATCAACACTGGTGAGTGTTGTGTTCGCGATATTGAACAGAGCATCTTTGGTTAAGAAAGCTTGGTGACCTGTGAACAGCACGTTGTGACAAGCAGATAGACGGCGGAACACATCATCGACAATCACGTCATTTGATTTGTCTTGGAAGAACAGCTCTTTCTCGTTGTCATACACATCAAGACCAAGTGCGCCAATCTTACTCTGTTTAAGCGCTTCGATAGCAGCTGTGGAATCCAGTAGTTCACCACGGCTGGTGTTGACAATCATCACGCCGTCTTTCATCTTCTCAAACGCAGTCGCATCTAATAGGTGGTAGTTCTCTTTACTCATTGGGCAGTGTAGAGAAATCACATCAGACTCTTGGTAAAGTTCGTCGAGTTCAACGTATTTAGCGCCTAACTCAACAGCTAACGGGTTTGGATATGGGTCATAGCATAGGATATTCATGCCTAAACCCTTCAGAATTCGCATCGTCGCTAGGCCAATCTTACCCGAGCCAATCATACCGACCGTTTTACCGTGGAAGTTAAAGCCAACTAACCCCTCAAGAGAGAAGTTCGCATCACGAGTGCGTTGGTATGCCTTGTGTAGTTTACGGTTCAAACACATCATCATGCCAACCGTGTGTTCTGCTACCGATTCTGGTGAGTAAGCCGGAACGCGAACCACTTGCAGACCAAACTCTTTGGCTGCGTCTAGGTCGACCTTGTCAAACCCCGCACAGCGCATCGCGATTAACTTGGTGCGGCCTTGAGCAAGAATCTCTAACACGTCTCGCGATAGGTCATCGTTTACAAACGCACAAACCACTTCGTTGTCGTGCGCCATTTTTGCTGTTGTTGTGGTGAGTCGAAAATCGTGAAAATGAAACTCAGCGTTGAGTTCGCCTTTTGCCAGTTCGAATGATTTTTCGTCGTATGATTTTGAGCTAAAAAAAGCAATGTTGAGCATGGCTTCCTCTCTTACCTAAAATATAAATAACCCACTGATTCATTCTTTGAAACGGGATTAAAACGAGGGCATGTTGACCTTTCGCGGTTAAGTTTTGTTCGAGATAAAATCGTTTTAATCGCGACGAGAGGTTTGCCGCCTAGTCATTCTAAGCAAAACCCTCTCAACAAAGAGTAAAACGATTTTAGCCGAACCCTTCGGGCAGTGTTTGTGGTTCCTTTCTACAGCGTTATCGAATTCTCATGTAGGCGAGCTACACGTCGAATTCTCTGCCTTGTATAAATAACCCACAAACGGCTGCAAAAATCAGCTCGATAGGTCAACATGCCCTACAACTCTATTCAGTGTGCTAGAGTTTTTTTCTCTTGTCTATCACCATTAGTCATTGTAATTGCTATGGTTATTTGATCTTTTGTCTTCACTTATTGAACATTAAAAATCACATTACGAGGTTGCTTGCTTATAAGTTCATCAATATTGAATGAATCTTACTTTCGGGTGTGGAACGTTGAATTTTCCAGTGTGACGGAATACGTAAATGACTCATATAAAACCTCTTCTCTAACTGTTCTTTGAAAGTTGTGCTTCTGTCTAACGAGTGGCGGTTGTTATTTACCAGTAGTTCTCACTGCTGAATTGACCGGGTTTTCTGCGTAAGTGCTTTTCGAAACCTAAGCTAGTTAGCGCTTCGCTTGTGTCACGAACCATTTGCGGATTGCCGCAAAGGTAGAAAAAACTGCGGGTTTGATTGAAAGCGACAGACGCGGCTTGCTCGAGGTCGCCTCCAAGTAACAAATTTGGGATTCGTCCGCGCAAAGTTCCGGTAACTGATTCTCTAGAAATAATTGGCACATATTTAAGTCTCCCTTGAAAGTGATTAACGAGTTGAGTGATACGATCTCGATAAGTCAGGTCTTGCTCTGTTCTTACAGCATGCACTAGAACCAGATTCTTGAATGAAGAGGCTTTGTCTGAAGCCAACTCATTTTGCTGTATCTGCATGCTCTCAAGTATTGAGATAAATGGGCCTACCGCGGTTCCGGTTGAAAGCATCCATAGATCGTCGGCGATCTCTGGGATCTCATCTAAGGTCATAAAGCCACTTGGGTCTTTGCCGACAAAGATGTCATCGCCCATCTTCAACTCATGAAGTTGAGGTGAAAGCTGACCGTTCTGATCCTTAATAATCAAAAATTCCAGATGTTGATGACCTTGTTCGTGCTCTGGCGCGTTCACCATCGAATAGGCGCGTCTTACGAACTCATCCTCACTGTTAAGTAAGCCAAGTTTCGTGAACTGACCTGCCTGATAAGAAGAGACAGGTGCACTAACCTGGAGTGAGAACAATTGATCTGTCCATTCTGTTTTGTTTAGGACTTTGCCTGTAACTAAACCATGAGGAATATCTGTCATATCATCCACCTTTAAGAAGAGAAGTTATCTCATTAAGGATACTCAACTATTTACACTTTAGAGTTGCATGTACCATGCCTATAGTGAGAATGCTTATCAATACTGGTTTGGGGGATGGTTATTAGATCGAATGTTGTCAAAAAGACAATATGCTAATGGTTTCCAAATGACTCATTTGTGTGTTTTTGGTTTCGTTTTAATAGGCTTTAACTGGTTGAACATCGTTAGCATAGGTTGAGTGGTTTGACCCCTAGGATATTCAATCAATTACTGAAGAGAATAATTTATAGATGCGTATAATGGCGGCTTTCGTTCTCAATATAACTGTGTTTTATGCTTGATAATCTTCGTATGGCCTTGAACGTATTGTTCGTGACCATTAATACTGCATTCACCGCATTGGCTGTGAGCCTGTTTGCCCTAATCAAACTTATTTTGCCAATTTCTGTCGTTCAAAAATCATGCACTCGCTTAGCTAACTTCACATTCTGGTGTTGGGCTTCTCTTAATTTATGGATGTTGAACGCCAATAACGATATCGAATGGCAAGTGGAAGGGGGGGAAGATATTTCGACCAAGCAGTGGTATTTGATGATGTCTAACCACCTAAGCTGGGCAGATATTGTGATTTTGTCTTCAATCCTAAAAGACAAAATGCCGATGACGAAGTACTTCTTGAAACATGAATTGTTGTACGTACCATTTGTTGGCTTGGCCTGCTGGGGCTTAGATATGCCATTCATGAGACGCCACTCTCGTGAGTTCCTATTACGCAACCCAGAACGCCGTAATGATGATTTTAATGCAATCAATAAAGCGTGTACTAAGTTCAAATTAGCACCGACAACATTGGTTAATTTTGTTGAAGGGACTCGTGCAAACCACGAGAAACTGGCGTCAGCAAAGACCCCTTATCGCCACTTATTGAAGCCGAAAACTGGGGGCGTGGCATTTGCTTTATCTGCAATGGGCCCAATTTTGGATGGCATCGTGGATGTGACCTTAGCTTACCCTGAAAACCAAACCTCTCCGTTTGAAGATATGCTGAAGGGCAAAATGACTAAGGTCGTTGTGCGTATTAAATTGCATCCAATGGATGAGAACGTGAACGGTAATTACTTTGAAGATAAGGCTTTTAAACGTCGCTTCCACAATTGGTTGAACAGCACGTGGAAAGAGAAAGACGTCTACCTTGATACGGTTTATGGGGTTGATAAGCCTTCTGAGGTAGAGACAGTTGACGAGCCTGATGTGGCTTATAAGAAACAAGAACAGTAAGCTAAAACTGAATCGATAGCATTAATAAAGCCGATAGCTCATTGAACTATCGGCTTTTTTATTAATTTGACTTTCTTAATATTCAAACCATTAAGTTAGTACTTACTATGGCTTAACCGCCTGGTAAGCATCAATAATATGCTTTACTTGGCTAGGTTTGCCTTGCTTCTCTTGTCCTTGATGGATACGTAAGTAGTGCTGCAATGTTTTGGCTTTGTATTGCTGTGATACCTTCACTTGTTCATCACAACTTGGTGTCCAGATCTTGTCACCGACGTTTGATATCTCGCTAACGGTTTGGCTCTTTTCTGAATCACCGCGACTATTACTCACCAATAAAATCTCGTAGTAACGACGGTTCTCTTCAATCAACACTTCATCAATAAGACCAAAATGGATCGCCTTTAAATGGCTTCTCAACTCGAATTGCTGATGCACCGGACAAAGCAAGAAATCGATCGCTTTGTCTGGGTGTTGACGATGAATATCATCGACGAGCTTTTGAGTAAGATCGCCACCGACACCCGCAATAATAACTAAGTGTTTGCCTGTATGTTTCTCAAGCGGAATAGCGGCGACATCCATGCAGTAGACTTGCCATTGGCTGCTAACCGTTTGTTCGGCTCTGTTATCTTGCGGAAAGTAGCGCGCTAGCTTGCCTTCAAGCTCACTCATCAGAGACGGGACAATGTCGACAAAGTGAATCTGAGGCGCTTTATTATCCGATAACAGTTGAACACCCAAAAAGCCATGATCACAGCAACAGTCCCAAATATGCTGGTAGTCATTGCTGACAAGGGAGTGGAGAGTTTGCAGTCGGTTACTTAGCTTCATAAGGTTCGCGTCGTTAGAAAAGGGGTGTTGTCTTATCGAAGGCGCATTGTAATGACTTTCTAGAAAAACAAAAGCATCTAGGGTGTGAATCCTAGGTGCTTTGTAGTGGCTACAGAATTGTTAGTATAGGTTTACGATGCTTTGGCAATGGCTCTGATATGGCCTTCCACTCGGTTCTTACCAAGTTGTTGCGCGATAAGCTTTGCCTGTTCCGCCAGCGCTAAAGCTGAGTCTGTTTCGCTTTCTATTTGCGAGTATCCCACGCTAACCCCTAGCGATAAGGTGATATCTGGAGTGACGATGGTTTTCTCCGCGATTGCGACTCTGCACTGGTCTAGCTGGAATTTGGCATCTTTCACATCATTGGCTTTGAATAATACTGCGAACTCCTTTCCTCCAACACGAGCCAAGCAAAGTCCCTTTGGCTTGGGGAAGTAACTGCGTATCGATTCTGCAGTCAGCTTGATCATCTTGTCGCCCACCGCTTCACCGTAGGCTCGGTTTACGTGGTCGAAGTTATCGATATCAAGCAGAGCGACATAGGTATCGGGCTCGCTCACGTAGTTTTCGATGGCGATGCTGAAACTGCTCTTATTGTCTAACTGCGTCATCAGATCTTTGCTGCTCAATAGATGTTGAAGCAGTAAGTTAGACAAAGAGACTTCAGTGTAATCACGGATCATTCGTAGAATACTCTGGCTGATCGGTAAGTTTGCGTTTACGTACAACACTGCGATCAACTGCTGACGAGAGTGCAAAGGAATACAGTAATGACGTTGGTGTATTTTGAGTTTACACGCCAGTGGATCGGCGTACTTACCACTTCGGTAAGCCATAGTGTCCGGTGTAAATCGCTCTGCAAGGGCTTTGTCACAATGTACCGTGGATTTGTTTCCGTGATAGTCGATGGTACTGAATGCGTGGTTCTCAAGCTGATAGAGACAGAATTGAATGCCTTTTTGGTAGGTGAAACTATCCAGTATGGATTTTAACTCTCGCTTAAAGCTTACAAGGTCATCGACTTTATTCAGTTGCGACAAGGACACGTTCAAACGATAAGCCAGATAGTTGGCACCAATCCACAATAGCAGGAGTGAGCCCAGTACTAAGCCCGTCAACGTAAATTGATGTGAGCTGGTTAAGATGTCATGGCGGTCAGTGCCCGCAATGAACACCCAATTTAAGCTGTTGTCTGCGTCAAATACCGATATTTTGAAGTTATCTTGATAGTAATATTCGTGCTTACCAACGGTTTCACCTTGTGAGAGTTGGTGGCTGATCCCTGCATGGAAGCTGATGGATTTAGAACCGATACGCTGTGGATCCGGGTGGAATACCAGTCGCTCTGTTGCTCTGTCTACAACAAATACATAGCCATTATTAAGCGTTTTTAAATCTCTTAAACCTTGCGTGGTATGCATTAAATCAAACTCAATCCATATTTCTTCGTTGAGCTTTTCTGCAGTGTGTTTAACGGCGAAAACCCATCGTCCATCGGCTTTTTGGTAAACGGAAGAGATGTAAAAATCTTCTACAACACCGTCTATTGAATGCCATTGTATTGTGGCGATTTGTTCATTGGAAAGAGGAAGGCCACGAGTGGAGACATAATGTTGGGAGTTAGGTTGGTATCGAACGATATCGGAGAAATTTGGTGTTCTTCTTAGAATATTATCACTCAATTCTCTGAATTTTTTATCACCGATTGGAGCCGTTTTAGGCAAGCCTAGACTGGTTTCTAAAAAATAGAGTTTGCCGAATGTGGCTTCGATGTTGGAACGAATGGTAGAGCTTGCGATACGAATGTTTGATGATGATTGTTCTGTTGCTGCTGTTTCTACTTTTTCAAGCTGAGTCATAGCAAGATAGAGCATCCCTCCAGTTAATAAAATAATGTATGGTTTAAAAAGCCGAATTAATGTTTTAGGTAAAGCCATGATATCCAAAGACGTTATAGATTCATTTTTATAGTACGGCAATACTAAACAGTTTCATTAACCACATCAATGCAAATGATTCCATATGGATGAATGATTTTTGTGATATTCAGCTAACAAAAAAGCCAGCTGTAAATATAACTGGCTTCTATGGTTTTCGGTGTTTTATTAAGCTGACTAAGCTTTTGCTTTAATCAAATCAGCCTGATCTGGCGAATAGTGCAAAATTGCCATCGAAGTTGGCGACAACAACATTTCACCTTCTGCATGACCGGGTTTAACGTTTCGCAAGTTGGTATCACAGATGGTTACCCAGTTTTGTTCACGGTCATTCGGTAACGAGAAACGTGCTGGCGCATTGGTTTGGTTGATAAGATAAATTAACTCGTCGCCATCTTTACCAATACCTAAATGCAAAGCGACTGAGCTTAAGCGGTTCCAGTCGTCATGCTCCATAAGTGTGCCATCGACACGGCTCCAGAAGATGCGGTTAGAGTTACGCTTTTCGCCACTGAATGCCTTAATAAACGGCACCATGTATTGCTGACGAGCAGAGATCATTTCAGATAACCAAGTCTTGAAGTAAGTCTTGCGCTCTGAATCTTCCCAGTTAAGCCAGCTGGTCACGCCATCTTGGCAGTAAGCGTTGTTGTTACCTTTTTGAGTATGAGATAACACATCGGCCGTCAAAATATGAGGAATACCAAAAGCAAACAGCAGGCTCGCCATGAAGTTGCGTTTCTGCTTTTCACGTGTTGCGATAACTAACAGGTTTTCGGTTTCACCTTCAACACCGTAGTTTTCAGAACGGTTATCACCATGCCCATCGCGGTTATTCTCACCATTTTCTTCATTGTGCTTGTGCTTGTACGAGACAAGGTCCTGCATGGTGAAGCCATCATGGTAAGTGATGTAGTTGACGGTGAGTTTGTAAGGCCAGTGCGCTGCACTGTAGATATCACGAGAGCCCATTAGGCGTGTAGCAAACTCTTTTAGGTAACCCTGATCACCGCGCCAGAAGCTACGTGTGATGTCTCTAAGCTTGTCATTGCATTCATTCCAACCAAGCGGGAAATTACCCACTTGATAACCATTAGGACCAATATCCCACGGCTCTGCGATTAACTTAGTTTCTTTAAGTACAGGGTCTTGAGCTACGGCTTTAAAGAAAGCAGCCTCAGGGTTGTAGTTGTCACCTTCGCGCCCCAGTGTCGCTGCCAAGTCAAAACGGAAGCCGTCGACTTGGAATTCGCTTACCCAGTAACGAAGCGTATCCATTACTAAGTTGAGTGCTGGCTGGTGGGTAAGGTCGACGGTGTTTCCACAGCCAGTGAAGTTCGCGTAATGGCAGCCATGTTTAATGTAGTAGCGGCTATCGAGTGCTTTTAGGTTGAAGGTGGTTCCGCCTTCCCCACCTTCTGCTGTGTGGTTGTACACCACGTCTAGAATGACTTCGATGCCATTGCGGTGCAGTTCGCGAATCGCAGTCTTTAACTCGTTTACGGCATCTTTCTCTGCGTAGCGAGGGTCAGGCACCATAAACAAGTATGGGTTGTAACCCCAATAGTTCACTTTACCCATGTCTAATAGGTGTGGTTCATGCATGCATGCGGCAATGGGCAAAAGCTGTAGAGAGTTGATATTTTGCTGTTTGTAGAACGCAAGCATTTCAGGGCTCACTAACCCTAAGTAGCGTCCTTTAGTATTGGCAGCCACTTCTGGGTGCAGTTGAGATAGACCTTTTACATGCGTTTCAAAAAGAACGGTATCTTCGCGGCTAATGCGTGGCTTTTCTACATCTTGCCAATCGAAGGTGTCATCAACAACGACACATTTCGCCATAGCAAAGCTTTTTTCATTGGTATATGGCGTGACGTAATCGAGCGGTTCGCTTATTGCTTTGGCATACGGGTCTGAAAGCAGGATAGGGCCATTGTCCGTTTCGGCAATGAAGCCGTATTTTTGCCCCGCTTTAATACCATCAATAAAGACATATCTGATATCAGCGTATTCATTTTCCAATTTATAAGTGGTGAATTCGTCGTTCTCGTCAAAAAGAGCGAGTGAAAGAGATTTACAGTCAGGAGAATAAATAGAGAAGTTGCAGCCAGTGTTACCTAGCGTTGCGCCTAGCGGATAAGGGCGAGCGAGCGTTCTAGTCATTGCTTGATTTCTTGTTCGTTTATCGACATCAGTGAACTATAAGTAAAAAGCTTTGTCACAATAAGGTCAAGCAACTTCACAGATTAATTACGGTAAAAAAAATAATTCATCGATGAAGTTCAAATTATATATTTGAGCTAGATCTCACTTATGTTGAATAATTAGATCTGTGTGCTGTCTACTCCTCCTATATTAAGTGATCTACCTCTTTAAAACACCATTCTGTATATTTTCTACTCCCCTCTAGTCCCCCTTAATTAACTTAGGGGCGGAGGAAGTCAAACTTGTCATCCCCTCTTAATATTGACCCCGTTGAAACGAATCAGGGGAAACCCTAAACCTCTCTATCTTACGACTACCATTACTGCCTTTGGTTGCCGCAAGAGAGCAAAAATATAAAAACCTAAAATAAATCGTCCTTAATGGAGTTAAGAATGAAAAAAGTAAGTTTGATTGCTGTTGCAGTGGCAACTACATTAGCTGCTGGCTCTGCGTTCGCTGTAGATTTTAATGGCTACATGCGTGCTGGTACTGGTATTAGCGGAAATGATGGTGGTGACGTTTCATTCATGAAGAATGGTATTGGCCGTCTAGGTAATGAAAACGACAACTATTCTGAGTTTGGTCTGGCTGAAGAACTAAAAACTGGTGAGCAAACTTGGCGTTTAGAGTCAATGATTGCTTCTGGTGCTGATGGCGCAAATGGTTGGGAAGACGGTGACTTTAACGTTGCTCAGTTTGCTGTTAAAGCAACTGGCGTCTTATCTTTTGATGAAGAAGCGACACTTTGGGCTGGTAAAACATACTACCAACGTAAAGATATTCACATCACTGACTTCTACTTTCTAAATACATCAGGTACTGGTGGTGGTATTGAAAATATTTCAGTTGGTAATCAAAAACTTTCTCTAGCAATTATTCAAGATGGCGAAGATAAGAACGGTGCTGGTTACATGGCTGATGCTCGCCTAGCGAATATCGGTCTGTGGGAAGATGCTAGCTTAGAGCTTGGAGTTGTATACAACTTCGGTACTGAAAACAAGAATGGCAAATACGATGGCGATGACGGCCTACTTGCTACAGGTATCATCCACCAAGGTATGAGCAATGGCTTTAACCAAACGGTCGTTCAAGTAGGTACGGCTGGTTACGGTGTTCAAATGGCTAATTTGTGGGGCTCTGGTGCTTATTATGACCGCTCTGGAGACCAGGATGATGGTTTCGGTTACCGAATCCTTAACTGGGGTGTAATGAACCTTGGCGAGTCTTGGGAAATGGGTCACCAACTTGC
>NZ_JBFRTU010000041.1:0-95256 GCF_041474275.1 Vibrio sp. 10N.222.52.B7
CTCATAAATGCTGCATTTTATGTTTTTTTATAACTCTGTAATTGCATGATTTTCATGTGTTAATTAATCATTAAGGTAAAATAAAATTATTCTTTATCAATCTTGTTGGTAGCTCGAGATGCATTGGTTAATAGTAATGTCAATCCGAAAAACATCGGTCTGATAAATATAAGAATTAGTGGTTATCTATTCTCATACCATTACCAATTTAACGCTGTCGAACCGACAAGAGGCAACTTGAATGTTAGATAAGAAAGACGCAATGAGTGCTATTGCAAGCTACAGAATGGAAAGCACACTTCGTGGAGTCGACTTAAATCTTTTGACTGTATTTGATGCAGTTATGCAAGAGCAAAACATTACACGTGCAGCTCACAATCTGGGTATGTCTCAGCCTGCTGTAAGTAACGCTGTTGCTCGTCTAAAAGTGATGTTTAACGACGAACTATTCATGCGCCAAGGTCGTGGTATTCAACCGACTCAACGTGCACGTCAGTTGTTTGGTCCTATCCGCCAAGCGCTACAATTAGTACGCAACGAACTACCAAGTTCTGTGTTCTCTCCAGAGTCTTCTTCTCGCCTGTTCAAGCTTGCGATTTGCAGCCCTTGTGACATGCGTTTTGCACCTAAGATTATGTCGACTATCAACGAGCAAGCACCTAGCGTGAAACTGCACATGGATGCTGAATTCGATCGTCAACTTTCTGAGCGCATGCGCTACCAAGAAATCGACTTCGTGATCGATTACGCTCGCTTTGATGAGCAAGGTTTCTCAAGCACTGAAATCTTCCAAGACGAATTAGTTGTGGTTGCTTCTGCTTCTCACCCACGTATCAACGGTGAAGTTTCTGCGGCAGAGCTGCTTAACGAAAAGCACGCAAAACTGTCTCGCATCCATGGTCAACGTAGCTTCTCTGAGCAAGCTTACCGTGACCTAGATTGCACGCCTTTCTACGAAGGTACGAGCTTAAGCAACGTTCTTTACGTTGTAGGCCAATCTGAACTAGTAACAATTGCTCCTCGTTGGATGGTTGAACATGCAGCAAACAAAGAGCAGCTTCAGATTCTAGATTTCCCATTCGATAATGCGGCGATTTCTGGCTTCCTAAGCTGGCACGAATCAAGTGAAAAGGATAAAGGACACATTTGGTTACGAGATCAGTTAATGATGATCTGTGGCGAAGTAGTGGCACTTAACTAGACACTAATCCCTATGATTTATAAGCCCTAAGCTAGGAGACTGGCTTAGGGCTTTTTTGTACCTGCTATTTTTGTTGATAGAAAACTTAGCGTGATACGTACTATTACTTATAACTTTGAGCTTCATCAGTTGCCTTTTCCATGATCAGAGGTACACTTGTGCGCTCAAAAAAGCTTACAGGTGTAAGCCTAAAGGTAAAGAGATGGCCAATTTAGATTTTCATATCGTAAAAAGACTTCGTGACCAAATTGCCCAAGGCGGCAACCGTACAGCTTTGAAGCACAAAGTAGACAATGTATGGCAAGGTATTAGCTGGGAGCAGTTTGGACAACAAATCGATACGCTTTCATTAGCACTATTGGCTCAGGGACTGAGAGTTCAAGATAAGATCGGTATCTATTCAAATAATATGCCTCAATGGACCGTGGCAGATTTTGCATCTTTACAAGCTCGTCTTGTGACTGTGCCGATTTATCCAACCAACACAGCAGCACAGTCGTCTTACATCATCCAAAATGCGGATGTGAAGATCTTATTCGTTGGTGAGCAAGTTCAATTTGACGCGGCGGTGAGCCTATTCGAAGAGTGTGAACAGCTAGAAGTGGTTGTGGCTATGTCTGATGATATCGATCTTCAAGGCCATAGCTTTGCGGTATCTTGGGCTGATTTCATGGCGCGCGGTGTTGAAGCTCAGCAAGCTGAACTTGATGCTCGTCTTGCAGATGCAAGCATGGACGACTTACTGACTCTTATCTATACCTCTGGTACTACTGGCCAGCCGAAAGGCGTAATGCTTGATTACACCAATATTGGCTATCAATTAGAAGGCCATGACGAGCGTCTAAGTTTAAGCAAAGACGATGTCTCATTGTGTTTCTTACCTCTATCTCACGTATTTGAGCGTGCGTGGACTTTCTACGTTCTCTATAAAGGCGCAACCAACTGTTACTTGCAAGATACCATGCAGGTGCGTGACGCGCTGAGCGACGTGAAGCCAACCGTAATGTGTGCGGTTCCACGTTTCTACGAGAAGATTTTCTCTGCGATTCACGAGAAGGTATCTAAAGCACCATTTATTCGTAAAGTGCTATTTACTTGGGCGGTGAACATGGGAGCAAAGCTTTCAGTTTGTCACCAAGAAGGTCGTACTCCATCGTTGATGCTGAAGAAGAGCCATGCGCTAGCTGATAAGCTTGTGCTATCTAAACTGCGCGCTCTACTCGGCGGTAACATCAACTTCATGCCATGTGGTGGCGCGAAGCTTGATGAGACGATTGGTCGTTTCTTCCATGCTATCGGCATCAACGTAAAACTTGGCTACGGCATGACAGAAACCACGGCAACAGTATCTTGTTGGGATGATCGCTGTTTTAACCCTGATTCGATTGGTATGTCGATGCCGGGCGCAGAAGTAAAAATTGGTGCTAAGGACGAGATTCTTGTTCGCGGTCCAATGGTGATGCGTGGCTACTACAAGATGCCAGAAGAGACAGCTAAGACATTCGATGAGCACGGTTTCTTGAAAACCGGTGATGCGGGTCATTTTGATGAAAATGGTAACCTGTTCATTACTGATCGTATCAAAGAGCTGATGAAAACTTCTGGTGGTAAGTATATTGCCCCGCAAGTGGTTGAAGGTGCGATTGGTAAAGATCACTTTATCGAACAGATTGCTGTTATCGCTGATACACGCAAATTCGTTTCTGCGCTGATTGTTCCTTGTTATGACTCGCTAGAAGAGTACGCCAAAGAGCTTAATATCAAGTATCACGATCGCGTTGAACTTGTTAAGCACCACCAAATCGTCGAGATGCTAGAAAAGCGTGTGAATGACCTACAGCAAGAACTGGCTAAGTTTGAGCAAGTGAAGAAATTCAAACTGCTACCAAAAGCATTTTCTATGGATGATGGTGAACTGACACCAACTCAAAAATTGCGTCGTAAAGTTATCAACGATAAGTATCAAGACGAAATCGAAGAAATGTACAACGAAAAGCCTAAAGATAAGTAGTTTTCTGCTTAGATAAATTTTCAGTTGTTTAAAAATCCCCCTACGAATGTGATTGCATTTTTAGGGGGATTTTTTGTATCTAATGACACAGCACAATGTGCGAAAGCGCACACCAGCAAGCTCGCGGTTTATCGATAAATAGCGATCTATTAAAATATTAAGTGCTTTTTTTTGTTCGCTAACTAGTGTTTAAACCTGGCGTGGGGGGCTGAGTTGGGTTTTATTTAATGCTTTGAGCTAATAGTTGGTTTTTTGGCACAGTTGCCGAATAACAGGTGTTAGACCAGATGATAATAAAGCGTTAAAGTTGTTTCGTATTACTGTTTGTTGTTATCACGACAGACAGCCATAGCCGAAAAAGTGGAAGTATTTCGAATTAGGCTACGAATAAGCCCTAGACTATGAAAAACCAGCCCAACATGTTCACCAAATATGATTGGAAACTGGTGAGGAGAGCAATATGACAACAAAACCTGAAACAGCCATGTCATCCGGCGCTGAAATGTTATCCGGCGCTGAGATGGTGGTGCAGTCTCTAATTGAAGAGGGTGTAGAACAAATCTTTGGTTACCCAGGTGGTTCTGTACTTGATATCTACGATGCGTTGCATGCTAAAACTGCTGAAATTAAACACGTATTAGTGCGACACGAACAAGCCGCTACCCACATGGCAGATGGCTATACTCGTTCTACCGGTAAACCGGGTGTAGTACTTGTGTGTTCTGGTCCAGGTGCGACCAATACCGTTACTGGTATTGCAACCGCCTACATGGACTCAATCCCAATGATTGTTATTTCTGGTAACGTACCAAATAACCTCATTGGTAATGACGCCTTCCAAGAGTGTGACATCGTGGGTGTATCACGCCCGATCGTTAAACACAGCTTCTTAGTTAAGAAAGCGGAAGATATCCCTGAAGTCGTTAAAAAAGCATTCTATATTTCAACGACAGGGCGTCCCGGTCCTGTGGTTATTGATCTGCCGAAAGATATCTTAAACCCACAAATCAAGCTTCCTTATGAATACCCAGAAACGCTCAAAATGCGTTCGTATAACCCAACGGTTACGGGTCATAAAGGTCAGATCAAAAAGGCGCTAAAAGCCCTTCTTGAAGCGAAGAAGCCGGTACTTTATGTCGGTGGTGGTGCGGTTATTTCTGAGGCAGATAAGCCGCTGTTAAAATTAGCAGAGGCACTGAATTTACCTGTGGTAAGCACCCTAATGGGGCTTGGCGCTTTCCCTGGCACCCATAAGAACTCTTTGGGTATGTTAGGCATGCATGGTTTATATGAAGCCAATATGGCGATGCACAATGCGGATTTGATCTTTGGTATTGGCGTACGTTTCGATGATCGAACGACTAATAACCTAGATAAGTACTGCCCTGATGCGAAGATCATGCACATTGATATCGACCCATCTTCGATCTCTAAGAACGTAAAAGTGGATCTACCGATTGTAGGTTCTGCTGAAAAGGTTCTAGAGAGCATGGTGAACTTGCTCGTTGAGCAAGGCGGCACTAACGATGCAGAAGCGATTGAAAGCTGGTGGAGTGAAATCAAGCAGTGGCAAGAGCGTGACTGCCTAGCTTACGAGAAATCGTCTGAGCGCATCAAACCTCAACAAGTAATTGAAACACTGCATAAAGTAACCAATGGCGATGCCTATGTTGCTTCTGACGTAGGTCAACACCAAATGTTTGCTGCTTTATACTACCCGTTTAACAAGCCACGTCGTTGGATTAACTCTGGTGGTCTAGGCACGATGGGCTTTGGTCTGCCTGCTGGTATGGGCGTTAAGTTTGCAAAACCAGACGAAGAAGTGGTTGTAGTAACCGGTGACGGCAGTATTCAAATGAATATCCAAGAGCTGTCGACTGCGCTGCAATACAATATTCCCGTTAAGATTATTAACCTTAACAACCGTTTCCTAGGCATGGTAAAACAGTGGCAAGACATTGTTTATCAAGGTCGTTACTCTAACTCATATATGGACTCTGTTCCTGATTTTGCTGCTATCGCTGAGGCTTATGGCCACGTTGGTATGCGCATTTCATCTCCGGATGAACTGGAATCAGGTTTGGAAAAAGCACTAGCGATGAAAGACCGTTTGGTATTTGTCGATATTAGTGTGGATGACACCGAGCACGTATACCCAATGCAGATCAAAGGCGAGGGTATGGATAACATGTGGCTAAGCAAAACGGAGAGAACATAATATGAGACACATTATTTCACTACTAATGGAAAACCAACCTGGTGCGCTTTCTCGTGTGGTTGGCTTGTTTTCTCAACGTGGCTACAACATCGAGTCTTTGAACGTATCTCCAACCGATGATCCGACGCTGTCTCGTTTGAACGTCACTACTAACTCGAGCGAAATGCAGCTTGAGCAGATTCAGAAACAGCTACATAAGCTAATCGACGTACTTAAAGTACAAGAAGTGTCTGAGCTTGAGCATATTGAACGTGAGCTGTTGATGGTAAAAGTACGTGCGAGCGGCTTTGCTCGTGCGGAAGTGAAGCGCACAGCGGATATCTTCCGTGGTCAGATTGTTGATGTCACGGCTTCTCAATATACGGTTCAAATGGCGGGTACTAGCGAGAAACTGGATGCCTTCATTCAGGCACTGTCTGAAGTGACGGAAGTGCTTGAAGTTGCTCGAAGTGGTGTTGTTGGCATCGCACGAGGCGAACGTGCGTTGAAAGCCTAGACGATAAGTCTTTAAAAAATAACTTAAAAGCCGCTTTTTTAAGCGGCTTTTATTTTGTTAATTTTATAGAGTGCTATAATCCCGCGCTGCACTTCCATTCATCTGAGTTAGCAATGCGAAATAAAAAATCAATAATTACATTGCTGATTATCTCTATCATATTGTCTTCTGCAGTATGTCTGTATTATTTGCAGCGTTACAAAGAAGTAAAACAGCAGAGCTTTGACTACTCGGCTAAGCAAGCCGTTCATCAGTTAGTGTATGCCAAGCGAGATTATGATCTTCTCAAGACTCAGTTAGTCTCGGTCATGGAGCTACTCAGTCATAGCCAGAGCTTGGTTAACTTTGCTTCTTCTCCCTCAGACCAAACCAAACATCTACTTGAAGAGGTCTGGCAATCTGTTCTAGTGAACCAGAAGTGGTATACACAAATCCATCTGTTGGATGTCACTGGCAAAGAATTGGTGCGTGTTAACTATTCCTCTGATACCGGTAGAGTGACGTTTCCTCAACAGCTGCAAGATAGGTCGGATTCTAACTACTTCCAATACGCTCAAAAACTAGAAGCCGAACAGATTGGCGGTTGGGGTATTGAGCTTGAAACTGAGCATGGTGAAGTCACCTTCCCTTATTCGCCGGTAATCCGTGTCTTTACCCCAGTAGAAACCCCTGACGAAAGAGTAGGCTACCTCGTCATCAATCTTGATGTATGGGGCTTATCGTCGCGTCTGAGCTTTTCACCAGATAACGATCTTAGAGCAGAAGTTCTCAATGACGCGGGTTACTTCATCGCGAGTAACAACAGCGGTAAGTTGTTCGGAGACTCTATTCCTGAAAGAAAAGGCTATAACCTGAAAAATATCGCGCCGAAGACGTGGGATGCGATCTCCAATGATCAGGTGGGATACGTTTTTGAAGATGGTAATTTGTTTGCCTTTAACACGGTTATGCTCGCGAACAGTCAAAAGGTCCATTTACTGATTCAACTTAATCAAAAGCAACTGATGGATCGGGCTGAGCGTGATCTAGATGATTTGGCCCATGAAGAGATCATTGTTCTGATTACGGTGCTGATATTCGCTTTCCCGTTTGCTTACCTGGTGACGCACTACCGACGCCGAAGCCTAGAGAGTAAATTGGCACGCGCCGCATTGAATGGTATGTCGGCAGTGATGATCTCTGACAAGCAGCACCGCACAATGATGATCAACAACGAATTTGAGAACATGACTGGGTACTGCAAAAAACAGGTGATCGGTCAAAATGCATTGCAGTTGCTGCTTGAGAATACCGACCAAGTGCTCTCAAGCTCGGCTATTTGGAGTCATTTAGAGCAAGAAGAAGTATGGGAAGGGGAGGTTCAGTGTAAGAACAAGCTGCGTATTCCTTTTACTGCGATCATGCGAGTGCATGCGGTCAAAAACAATTCAGGCAAAGTCAGTTACTACATCACCTCGTTGGTTGATATTTCCGTAAGGAAGGAGCTTGAGGTACGTTTGAGGATCTTAAGTGAACGTGACTCTTTGAGTAATCTCTGGAACCGACGAAAATTCGAAGAGCAGCTGGCCTACTATTCTCGCTTAGTTGAGCGTTACCCGATCGAAGCGACCACCTGCTTAGCCTTGGTGGACATCGATAACTTCAAGCGAATCAATGATGAGCTTGGCCACGACGAAGGTGACCGTGTGATCGCTGGTGTTGCTAAACTTCTGCAAGATAGCCTTCGTGGGACGGACTTTGTTGCACGTGTTGGAGGAGAAGAGTTTGCACTCTTGATGCCACACACCTCACTGCCAGAAGCAAAGCGCGTATTGGATCGCTTGCGAATTGAGATTGAGCTAGCTGCCGGAACTAAGATAACGGTGAGTGTTGGCTTTACGGATTTAACCAGTAACAGCACTCGCTCATACAAGTGTGCGGATGTTGCGCTTTACGAATCTAAATCGTCTGGCCGTAATACGGTCTCTATGTGTCCTAGCTACGATGATGTCGCTTAGGTTCGCTTCTATCTAGTCCTGTCTTCTATTTGCTTCACCTCTTCAAGTCGCGCCCCGACTCCTTTTTCCTTTCCCTCTTTTTATTAGGAATCTCACTTTTGAGCGACCTGTGTCACAAAATCTATACAGTTAGACTAAAGTCTAATGTTGGTGGAAATTTGAGCTAAAATTAACAGTAAGTAAACTACTTTGCTTCAGATTACATCGTGTTAAACGATGTAATAAATAGAGCGTTTACCAGATGTAAAAGGATGACACCGTTAACTTAATTCAGCTGGTTAGCTAGCCTTATCAATAACTTGAAAGGCAGCAGTAGAATTAGGTTAGCTGGAGCAATAGTTTGGGGATCATACAGTCTGGTTAAAAGAGGCGTGGTATGTTTGTCGATTTTTTAGTGAGGTTAACCATAGGCACATTAGCCATTCTTGGCTTTCAACTTAGTGCATTGTATTTTTTACCTATGGTTGTGCTGCTCAATACTCATCACAAAGAGTTTTTTGGGTGGTAGTTCAGTCGTGGTACTGGAAACAAAAAAACGGAGCCGCTGGGCTCCGTTTTTATTTGGTTAGAATCTATCTTGGCATCATGCCGCTTCGATAACTTCTTCAATTCGTTTCATTGAACCTAGTAAGTGTTGATCAAGCAGTTCAGTCGCTTGTTCTACATTCTTAGAGAGTACTAGTTTCATGATCATTTCGTGTTCATCAATATTGAACAGATCATCTGATGCGCTTTCTGCAGACATAGCGAGGAAGCGGTAACGTTTCACTTGGTTAATTAGGTCATCAAAGAACTTAAACATGTTCTCTGAATCTGCACCTTCAAGCAGTGCGACATGGAATTGCTGGTGGCGCTCTTCCCATTCTACACAGTCAAACTCTTCAGATACGTACTGTACTCGCGATAGTTTATGGTAAGACGTTAGTACATCCAGTTCCCAGCTCTCATCACCTGCTGCAATCGCTTTTTTAAGCAGAACCGATGATACAACACGAAGGCTTTCGTATAGGTCATTCAGTTCTTTCTTTGATACAGGAGATACCCAGCAGCCTTTTTGTGGCTCTAGCTTTACGTATTTGCTCCAAGATAACTGTACCAAGGCTTCGCGAATAGGGGATGCGCCAACGTTGTAGCGTGCTTTTAGATCAGCAACAACAAGCTTTTGGCCTGGGGTTAACTCACCATTAAGAATATCTTGGCGAATCATCTTTGATACTTTGTCAGTGAGCGTAGGACTAGACATTACAAACCTTATCTATATATGATTTCTAGTCTGCTAATCCGTCTCTTAGAAAGAGTCAGTTGGAGGTTAACAGTACGTAGTTCTATTGTGATTGATAATACAGCGTACTGAAAAGTTAGGCAAGATTTTGTTTCATAAAAAAAGAGGGCCGAAGCCCTCTTTTATATTTTATGCGAATCGGTTCATTCTTATAGAACGTGAACAGATGCCGTGTTTGTAGTACCAGAAGCTACTAGAGCACCAGAAACCATAACTACGATGTCGCCTTTGTTACCTAGGCCAGATTGTAGAGCGATTTCTTTACCGTTGATGTAGAACGCGTCTGTGTTCTCGATAGAGTCAACAAGAACTGGCTTAACACCTTTAGTAAGAACTAGCTGTGCAGCTGTCTTTTCGTTAGTTGTTAGAGCTAGGATGTTTGCAGTTGGGAAGTACTTACGTACTGAACGTGCAGATTTACCGCCTTCAGTTGCAACAACGATTAGAGGAGCAGCTAGCTTCTCTGCTGTGTCTACAGCGCCTTTACATACTGCTTCAGTGATACGTAGACGTGGGCTGTCTAGACGAGAACCTAGCTCAGCTTTAAGAGCTGAATCAGTACGGTTCGCGATTTGAGCCATGATAGTAACAGCTTCAACTGGGTACTTACCTTTAGCAGTTTCACCAGAAAGCATTACTGCATCAGTACCATCCATGATTGCGTTCGCAACGTCACCCGCTTCAGCACGAGTTGGACGTGGGTTGCTGATCATAGAGTCAAGCATTTGAGTTGCAGTGATAACCATCTTACGTGCACGGTTACACTTCTCGATCATCATCTTCTGAGCGAAGATTACTTCTTCAGCTGGGATTTCAACACCTAGGTCACCACGAGCAACCATGATGCCGTCAGAAGCTTCAAGGATTGAATCGAAGTTATCTACACCTTCTTGGTTTTCAATCTTAGAAATGATGTGGATGTTCTCGCCGCCGTTAGCGTTTAGAAGCTCACGGATTTCTTTAACGTCTTCTTCTTTACGGATGAAAGAAGCAGCAACGAAATCTACGCCTTGCTCACAACCAAACTTAAGGTCAGCTTTGTCTTTCTCAGAAAGAGCAGGAAGTTGAACAGAAACGCCAGGAAGGTTAACACCTTTGTTTTCGCCTAGAGCACCGTTGTTAAGAACTTTACACTTAACTTCAGTTTCTGTTGTTGCGATAACTTCCATTTCGATTAGGCCGTCATCAACAAGGATAGTGTTACCTGCTGTTAGGTCTTTAGCGAAACCTAGGTAAGTTACTGCTACTACGTCTTTGTTACCAACAACTGTTGCGTCAGTTGTGAAAGTGAACTCTTGACCAGCTACTAGATCTACGTCGTTACCATCTTCAAGTTTGATAGTACGGATTTCTGGACCTTTAGTATCTAGAAGGATAGCAAGTTGCTCACCTTTGTTTTCCATTACTTTACGGAAGTTCGCGATACGAGTGCCGTGCTCTGCGAAATCACCGTGAGAGAAGTTAAGACGCATAACGTTCATGCCAGCATCTACTAGTTCAGTTAGCTTCTCTACAGATTCAGTTTTAGGGCCAATCGTACATACGATTTTGGTCTTTTTCATGGAAGGTACTCTCCGGTAAGTATTGTTACAATTTGAAATTTATTTAAGTTCTGAAGATTGGTCCGCTACATCAACATTTTGTGCCTGTTGTGTAAAAGCGCGGGACTTCCAATATGTCCTTCAGAGTTGTAAGTCTTTCATCAATTTTAGTCATTTTATGACTAAAAGATTTTGATTCAATATCGGTTTTCTGTGACTTACCCCACTATATAGGGGGTAAGTTGCAAAAAAATAACAGTCAGTTTTGTAATTTTTTTTCTTTTCGGGTGCGGATTCTACCACCTAATGAGTTCAATATCACTGTTTAACAATTGTCTTAGGACAAGGTTTTATCGCTATTTATTAATTTTTTGGATCAAAATAAATGGACTAAATAGTTTCGTTGTAACTATAATATGTTTCATATCGAAACTTAATGGCCTTTTTTAAATGTCGAAACGAAACACCCAGCTCAGAAGACATGCAATTTCTAACCTAGTGAATGAAAAAGGGGAGGTTAGTGTTGATGAATTATCCGCTAAGTTCGAAACCTCAGAAGTCACTATTAGAAAGGACTTGGCGTCTTTAGAGAAAAACGGTCAGCTTTTACGCCGTTATGGTGGTGCGATTTCGTTACCGAAAGAGGTTGTCAACGAAGAACTGGGTCAACAAGTTTCGACTCGAAAGATTTCATTGGCAAAAGCCGCTGCAGATTTAATTCGCGACCATAACCGCATCGTGATCGATAGTGGCAGTACGACCGGTGCTCTAATTCAGCAGCTTAATGCTAAGCGTGGCTTGGTTGTTATGACCAACTCATTGCACGTTGCTAATGCGCTTAATGAGCTTGAAAGCGAGCCGACGTTATTAATGACTGGCGGCACTTGGGATACCCATTCGGACTCTTTCCAAGGCAAAGTTGCAGAGTCGGTACTTCGTGCTTACGATTTTGACCAACTATTTATTGGGGCTGATGGTATCGACCTCGATAGAGGCACAACCACGTTTAACGAACTGGTTGGCCTGAGCAAAGTAATGGCTGAAGTGTCACGAGAAGTGATCGTGATGGTTGAGTCGGAAAAGGTGGGACGAAAGATCCCGAACTTAGAGCTGGCATGGGAACACATTGACATCTTAATTACCGATACAGACTTAGGCGAAGAATCCAAAGCAAGTATCGAATCACATGATGTTCGAGTGATCCTGACCGATCCAGCGTAAAAACAAATTTAAGTATTATGCATTTACCTTCCTATAATTGATCTTAATGAAGATTTGGCCTTTGCTTGCTGCCAATAGGAATAAAACAAAATTGATGGAGTGAAACTATGTGTGGAATTGTTGGTGCAGTAGCACAGCGTGATGTAGCTGAAATTTTAGTAGAAGGCCTTCGTCGTCTAGAATACCGTGGCTACGATTCAGCTGGTGTCGCTGTAGTCGATACTGAATCTAACCTAACTCGTGTACGCCGCCTAGGTAAAGTACAAGAGCTAGCTGACGCAGTAGAAGAGCAACAAGTGATTGGTGGTACAGGTATCGCTCATACACGTTGGGCGACACACGGTGAGCCGTCTGAAGCGAACGCACACCCACACATGTCTGGTGATATTGCCGTTGTACACAATGGCATTATCGAAAACCACGAAGCACTGCGCGCTATGCTGCAAGAGCGTGGTTACGTATTTACTTCACAAACGGATACAGAAGTTATTGCTCACTTAGTTGAGTGGGAACTTCGCACTTCAGCTTCTTTGGTTGAAGCGCTACAGAAAACAGCAAAACAATTAGACGGTGCATACGGCACGGTAGCGGTTGATCGCAAAGATCCTAGCCGCATTGTTGTGGCTCGTTCTGGTAGCCCTATCGTTATCGGTTTTGGTGTCGGTGAGAACTTCTTGGCATCAGACCAACTTGCACTACTGAGCGTAACTCGTCGCTTCATGTATCTAGAAGAAGGTGATGTTGCTGAGGTAACTCGTCGTGATGTTACGGTATTTGATGTAGCGGGTGAGCGTGTTGAGCGTGAAATCGTTGAGTCAAACGCTGAACACGACGCAGGCGACAAAGGTCAATACCGCCACTTCATGCAGAAAGAGATCTTCGAGCAGCCAACAGCGCTGATCAATACAATGGAAGGCCGTATCTCTGACACTTCGGTTATCACTAACGCGATCGGCGTTAAAGCTGAAGAGATCCTAAGCAAGGTTGAACACGTGCAGATCATCGCATGTGGTACGTCTTACAACTCAGGCATGGCAGCGCGTTACTGGTTTGAATCTCTAGCTGGCGTAAGCTGTGACGTAGAGATTGCTTCTGAATTCCGTTACCGTGATTTCGTTGTTCGTCCGAACAGCCTATTGGTGACTCTGTCTCAATCTGGTGAAACGGCGGATACGCTTGCTGCACTTCGTCTTGCAAAAGAGAAGGGTTATATGTCTGCAATGACTATCTGTAACGTTGCGGGTTCTTCACTGGTTCGTGAATCTGATTTTGCCTTCATGACTCGCGCAGGAACAGAGATCGGTGTTGCTTCTACTAAAGCTTTCACAACTCAACTAGCAGCGATGCTGATGATGGTAACGTCAATTGGTCGTCTACAAGGTCGTATCAATGAAGAAAAAGAAGCGGAAATCGTTCAAGCACTTCACCAACTGCCTGCTGATATCGAGAAAGCATTAGCGTTCGATAAAGAAATTGAAGCACTGGCACCTGATTTTGCTGATAAGCATCACACACTGTTCTTGGGTCGTGGTGAGTTCTACCCAATCGCGATGGAAGCGTCTCTTAAACTGAAAGAGATCTCTTACATCCACGCAGAAGCATACGCAGCTGGTGAGCTTAAGCACGGTCCTTTGGCTCTTATCGATGCAGATATGCCTGTAGTCGTTATTGCACCAAGCAACGACTTGCTAGAGAAGCTGAAATCGAACGTTGAAGAAGTGCGTGCTCGTGGCGGTCTACTTTACGTATTCGCTGATGAAGATGCGGGCTTTGAAAGCGATGAGAACATGAAGATCATCAAGATGCCTCACGTAAGTGAAGTAACAGCGCCTATCTACTACACAGTACCGATGCAGCTGCTGTCTTACCATGTCGCACTAATCAAAGGTACCGACGTTGACCAACCTCGTAACCTAGCGAAAGCGGTAACAGTTGAGTAATCGACAGCTTACCTAAGATATAGATAATAAGAAGCCCATCCTGTGATGGGCTTTTTTATGTCTGTTAGTTAACGATCAGTGTTAGAGCTAGCTGTAGCGTCATTAAGCGCTCAGTGCTTGCTCTAGGTCAGCCAAGATATCGTCAATGTGCTCGATACCTACTGATAGGCGAATCATCTCCGGTGATACACCGGCTTGTTTCTGTTCAGCTTCGCTTAGTTGACGGTGTGTCGTCGAAGCTGGGTGACAAGCGAGAGATTTCGCATCGCCAATGTTAACTAAGCGCTTGAAGATTTGCAGTGCATCATAGAAGCGAACACCGGCTTCATAACCGTCTTTTAAACCAAAAGATAGAATGGCCGATGGCTTACCTTGCATGTACTTTTCAGCGAGTGGATAGAATTCTGAATCAGGCAGGCCAGCGTAACTTACCCAACTGACTTTCTCGTGTTGCTTGAGGTATTCCGCTACTTTCAAGGCATTCTCTGTGTGTCGCTCCATGCGTAGCGACAACGTCTCCAAACCTTGCATCAACATGAAAGCATTCATTGGTGACAGTGCTGCACCTGTATTACGTAGGGGAACCGTTCTAGCACGACCAATAAACGCAGCCTCACCAAAGGCCTCGGTATAAACCACGCCATGATAAGAAGGCTCTGGCTGATTAAACACAGGGAAGCGGTCCTTGTGCTGTGCCCATGGGAATTTACCTGAGTCGACAATCACGCCACCTAACGTTGTACCGTGACCACCCACGTATTTAGTTAGTGAGTGCACCACGATGTCAGCACCAAAATCGATAGGTTTACACAGTACAGGCGTCGCCACCGTGTTATCAACAATCACAGGTACACCTTGTGCGTGAGCAAGTTCAGCAACACGCTCTAAGTCGATAATATTACCTGCTGGGTTACCGATACTTTCACAGTAAACCGCCTTGGTTTTTTCATCGATCAGTGCCGCTAAGCTTTCTGGTTTGTCGTCTTTAGCAAAACGAACTTCAATTCCTTGATTTGGCAACATGTGAGCAAATAGGGTGTAAGTACCACCGTAAAGCTGAGGTGTTGAAACAATGTTGTCACCGATTTGCGCCAACGTCTGAATCGCATAGTTGATCGCAGCACTGCCCGCACTTACCACTAAGCCTGCGATACCTCCTTCTAAGGCGGCCATGCGTTTTTCTAACACATCATTGGTTGGGTTCATTATGCGAGTGTAGATATTGCCTGGCACCACAAGGTTGAAGAGGTCGGCGCCGTGTTGTGCGTCATCGAATTCGTACGCGACGGTTTGGTAAATAGGAGTCGCAACTGATTTGGTTGTTGGATCAGTGTCGTAGCCGAAGTGAATCGAGAGTGTTTCGTCTTTCATGTTTCTTCCCTGAACTATTGAATGATTTGTGTACACTCATATTGCCGATTTTTTTATAAAAGAAAAGTATGTTTAGTCACAGAGAGGCAATTGGAATTGTGTGCGGGATGATTCGTTATTGGTTAGGAAATGCAGGGCGTAAGTTGTACAGATTTAGAAAAGCAAAAAGCCAGAGCAGCATGAACTGTTCTGGCTTTTCTAATTTGGTGGCCCCTCCCAGATTTGAACTGGGGACCGAACGATTATGAGTCGTGCGCTCTAACCACTGAGCTAAGGGGCCGTAGGGCATAGATTATAGGGGAAGCGTTCAATGGTGTCTAGACACTATAAGGGGCAATTCCGCTTACATCTTAGCCACTTAAATCACACAGATAAAAAAAAGGTGAGCCAACGCTCACCTTTTCTTATTTATGCTTAAAAGCTAACCACACTTGAGTGTGCGATTACTCGTCTAGGAAGCTACGCAGAGTTTCTGAGCGGCTTGGGTGACGAAGTTTACGTAGTGCTTTTGCTTCGATCTGACGGATACGTTCACGAGTTACGTCGAACTGTTTACCAACCTCTTCAAGAGTGTGGTCAGTGTTCATGTCGATACCGAAACGCATACGCAGTACTTTAGCTTCACGAGGTGTTAGGCCTGCAAGAACGTCTTTAGTTGCACCGCGTAGGCTGGTTGCCGTTGCAGAGTCTAGAGGTAGTTCTAGCGTTGTATCTTCGATGAAATCACCTAGGTGCGAATCTTCGTCGTCACCGATTGGTGTCTCCATTGAGATTGGCTCTTTAGCGATTTTCAGTACTTTACGGATCTTGTCTTCAGGCATTTGCATGCGTTCAGCCAGTTCTTCCGGAAGTGGTTCACGACCCATCTCTTGTAGCATTTGACGAGAGATACGGTTTAGTTTGTTGATCGTTTCGATCATGTGAACCGGAATACGGATAGTACGAGCTTGGTCGGCAATCGAACGAGTGATTGCTTGACGGATCCACCAAGTAGCGTAAGTAGAGAACTTGTAACCACGACGGTATTCAAACTTATCTACCGCTTTCATCAGACCGATGTTACCTTCTTGGATTAGATCCAGGAATTGTAGACCACGGTTTGTGTACTTCTTAGCAATCGAGATTACTAGACGTAAGTTCGCTTCAACCATCTCTTTCTTCGCACGACGAGCTTTCGCTTCACCGATAGACATGCGACGGCTGATATCTTTGATGCTTTGAACAGTAAGAGACGTTTCACGTTCGATCATATCCAGCTTTTGGATAGAGCGACGGATGTCGTGCTCGTTACGTTTAATCTTTTCTGCGTATGGCTTGTCTGAAGCAAGAACTTCATCCAACCATGCTTCGCTAGATTCGTTGCCAGTAAATAGAGCAATGAAAGATTTCTTCGGCATTTTGCCGTACTCAACCGTTTGACGCATGATTAGGCGTTCTTGAGTACGTACACGATCCATAGAGTTACGCAGTTCGTTTACTAGGAAATCAAACTGTTTTGGTGTTAGACGGAACTCTTTGAATACGTCTTGCATCATTGTTGTTGCAAGCATTGCTTTCGGGCTTTCATGGCCGTACTCGTTGATCGCTAGCTGACGGTTCTGGTAGCTAGTACGAAGCGCTGTGAACTTCTCAAGAGCAAGCTCAGGATCGATACCTGTATCTTCTTCTTCCTCTTCCTCGTCGTCTTCAGCGTCTTCTTTGTCTTCGTCTTCCAGATCAGTTTCAGCAAGTTCTGAACCGATGTGAGTCGCCGTTGGCGCAGCTGTGCCATCGTCGTCAGGGTCAACAAAGCCATTGATTAGGTCTGTTAAGCGAATCTCTTCTGCTTGTACGCGGTCAAACTGTTCCAAGATGTATGGAATAGTGCCTGGGTACTCAGCAACCGATAGTTGAACTGTATTGATACCATCTTCAATACGTTTCGCAATGTCGATTTCGCCTTCACGAGTCAGTAGTTCAACCGTACCCATTTCACGCATGTACATACGAACTGGGTCAGTAGTACGGCCAATCTCGCTTTCTACGCTTGAAAGCGCAGCAGCTGCAGCTTCGGCTGCATCTTCATCTATATTGGCATCGTCATCATTAAGTGCTAGATCATCAGCATCAGGTGCAGTTTCAACTACCTTGATACCCATGTCGTTGATCATTTGAATGATGTCTTCTACCTGTTCAGAATCCACGATTTCTGCAGGTAGGTGGTCGTTTACTTCGGCGTAGGTCAGATAGCCTTGTTCCTTGCCTTTAATAACAAGTAATTTAAGCTGTGACTGCGGATTTTGATCCATAGATGATATCCAACTTCAGGTCTGGTGAAGGACGTTGCATTCTCAAATGCAAACCAATTATGTTAACAAATTTATTAAATGCTGACTAATCAAACAGGGTTACGCTTTTAGATCTAGCATTAAAGCTAGTAGCTCCCTTTTTTCTTCGGCTGATAAACCGACGCTTCTTGCTTTGGCCTGCAGGTTTTCAATTTGTTTTTCAACGCACTGGGCAAGTATGTTGTCCAATGAGTCTAAAAATATGTCTTCTTGATTGTCTTCGTCGAGGGGGATTTCCCAGCTCGCGAGACGAGACAGAAGAGCCTCATGTTTATTGTGTCGCCAATGCTCTAATAATTGGCCTGTGTTGATATGGGGATGCGCGTGGCATTTATCAAGTACTTCGACGAATAAACTTAGCCCAGGCAATTGTAAGCCTTTGACACTTGATAAATCCGGTACCATATCAGCATAGCTCGGATTTTGGATAAGCAAAGCGATAACTTCACGCATTGGAGTGCGTTTCAGCTCTTTATGCGGTTGAGGTGTCGGGTTCTGTGTATGAACACGCGCACGTCGCAATTGATTATCAAATCCAGTTCGCTCATCGAGCAGTTTTTCGAGTAATTCTTGGAAGTAACTGTCAGGGATTTTGTTAATCAAGGCGCTGGCGTGTGCACGCAGTGCCGATTTTCCTTCGGTTGTTCCCAAGTTTAACTTGTGTATTTCAATCAGGTTATCGAACAAATAGGTCGAAAGCGGTGTCGCATTGTGGACCAGTTGTTCAAAAGCGGCTTTGCCATGCTCTCTAATATAGCTGTCTGGATCTTCACCGTCGGGCAAGAATAGAAACTTAAGCGTGTTACCGGTTTTGAGATACTCAAGTGCGTTTTCTAGTGCGCGCCATGCGGCCTCTTTACCTGCTCGGTCACCATCGTAACAACAAACCACAGTGCTGGTTTGACGGAACAACATTTGAACATGGTCGCCGGTTGTCGAGGTGCCCAGTGATGCTACTGAGTAATCGACACCATATTGCGCGAGTGCCACGACATCCATGTAACCTTCAACCACAAGTATTTGCGGCGGTTCACGGTAGGCTTGCAGCACTTCATAAAGGCCGTAAAGCTCTTTACCTTTATGGAAGATAGGCGTTTCTGGTGAGTTGAGGTATTTTGGTGTGCCGTCTTCTAATACACGACCACCAAAACCAATCACACGGCCACGACGATCACGAATTGGGAACATTACGCGTCCACGGAATCGGTCGTATCGGTTACCTTTATCGTTCTCAATTAACATGCCGCCAGTTACGAGCATGTCTTGGGCTTCTTTCTGTTGGCCAAAGTTCTTACGAACTAAGTCCCACTCATCGGCCACATAACCAATGCCAAACTTCTGGACGATCTCGCCCGAAAGGCCACGATTCTTTAGGTAATCAATCGCAGGTTTGTTGGCTGATATTTTCAGTTGAGAGCGGTAAAAATTACTGATGCCGCCCATCAAATCGTAGAGGTTACGTTTTTGTTCGCTGTTGGCTCTTGGTGCTGTTGATATCTCGCCGCTACGTTGCTCTCTAGGAACATCGAGGCCTAAGAAAGAGGCAAGCTCTTCAATAGCTTCAACAAAATCGAGGCGTTCGAACTCCATAATGAAGTCGATAGCATTACCGTGTACGCCACAACCAAAGCAGTGATAAAACTGTTTTTCTTGGCTTACGCTAAAAGAAGGGGTCTTTTCGTTGTGGAATGGGCAACAAGCACCATAGTTTTTGCCTTTTTTCTTAAGTTTCACGCGTGCGTCCACAATGTCGACAATGTCGAGACGCGCTAGGAGATCATCGATGAAACTACGCGGGATGTGTCCTGCCATAAAACCTTAGAAAAATGCACTAACTGAGAGTGTGGATAATAATAGTTTGAATAGGTTACAGATACAAACAAGCCGTGCGTTCCGAAGGATTGCACGGCTTGTTGCAATTTGATTTGGGATTAAGCGAGTTTAGAACGAACTAAACCACTAACTTTCCCCATATCTGCACGCCCTTGAATTTGTGGTTTCAAGATAGCCATTACTTTACCCATGTCTTGCATGCCCGCTGGTTGAGCTTCGGCGATTGCGCTATCAAGTAGTGCAATAACTTCTTCTTCAGTTAGCGGTTGAGGCATAAAGCCTTCAAGTACCGTAATTTCTGCTTTTTCCACGTCAGCAAGATCTTGACGATTTGCTGATTCATATTGAGCAACAGAATCGCGACGTTGCTTAACCATTTTAACTAATACAGCAAGAATGTCGTCGTCGTTCAGAGTGATCCGTTCGTCAACTTCACGTTGCTTAATTGCTGAAAGAGCTAAGCGGATAGTGCCAAGGCGCGGTTTGTCCTTGGCTTTCATCGCTAATTTTTGCTCTTCTTTGAGTTGTTCAATAAGAGCCATAACTCAGTCCTTATGGATTAAGTTATTAGTACAGGCGAACGCGACGTGCGTTTTCGCGAGCTAGCTTCTTAGCGTGACGCTTTTGAGCTGCTGCTTTAGCGCGTTTGCGAACTGTAGTTGGCTTTTCGTAGTGCTCGCGACGGCGAACTTCAGAAAGGATACCTGCTTTTTCACAAGAGCGCTTGAAACGACGTAGTGCAACGTCGAACGGTTCGTTTTCACGTACTTTAACTATTGGCATATGCCTTTCACCTCAGGGGTTATTCATTATCGCTGGCTACTCAGTACCAAATCAGAGAAGTTACCCATCGAGCTAACTCTCTATTCGCGTTTGGCCATTAACCAGCTTGATCAAAAATGGTGCGGAATTTTAATCCGATCACAGTGGCTTTGTAAAGCACTTTGTCGATTATAGTCTGTACAATATTTGTTTGAAGAGCTTAGGCAGGGTAATATTGCGCTAATTTCCCATTTTAGACGAAAGCGTGCCGAGAAAATTATGCGCATTATTGGTATTGAAACCTCTTGTGATGAAACAGGAATCGCGATTTATGATGATGAGCAAGGGCTGCTTTCTCATCAATTATATAGCCAAGTAAAGCTGCACGCCGATTACGGTGGTGTGGTACCTGAGCTAGCTTCACGTGACCACGTGAAAAAAACAATTCCTCTTATTAAAGCGGCATTAACAGAAGCGAACCTAACGTCGAAAGACATTGATGGTGTGGCTTACACGGCTGGCCCTGGTTTAGTGGGTGCACTGCTGGTTGGTGCAACGATTGGTCGCAGTATTGCTTATGCGTGGGGAGTGCCTGCAGTGCCTGTTCACCATATGGAAGGTCACCTTCTTGCGCCAATGCTAGAAGATAACCCACCACCATTCCCATTTGTGGCTCTGCTGGTTTCTGGCGGCCATACCATGATGGTAGAAGTGAAAGGTATTGGTGAATACCGAATCCTTGGTGAATCGATTGATGATGCAGCGGGTGAAGCGTTTGATAAAACCGCGAAACTGATGGGCTTAGATTACCCTGGTGGTCCACTGTTATCTCGTTTGGCGGAAAAAGGCACTCCGGGTCGTTTTAAGTTCCCGCGTCCAATGACCGATCGTCCGGGTTTAGATATGAGCTTTTCTGGTCTGAAGACGTTCGCAGCGAATACCATTCGCGATAACGATAATGATGACCAAACTCGCGCTGATATCGCTTATGCATTCCAAGAAGCTGTTTGTGCAACCTTAGTAATCAAGTGTAAGCGAGCCTTGGTTGAAACGGGCATGAAACGTATAGTGATTGCTGGCGGTGTAAGTGCCAACAAACAACTGCGTGTTGAGCTTGAAGCTCTTGCTAAGAAAGTCGGTGGTGAGGTGTACTACCCACGCACTGAGTTCTGTACAGATAATGGTGCGATGATCGCTTATGCGGGCATGCAGCGCCTGAAGAATGGCGAAACGGCTGATTTGTCTGTTCATGCCACACCGCGTTGGCCTATTGACCAGCTAGAGCCAATTGCGTAATTGACTATAGTGTTTCGATAAACGGTCGCCTTGTGCGGCCGTTTTTATATCCTAGCTTACCGACCGTATGTCGATAAATAATTGCTGATAGAGATTAGGGAAGAAAATGAACAAGTTCACAGTAGACAATCAATCGATGGCGTACCTAGATGAAGGTCAAGGCCCTGTTGTTGTACTCGGCCACAGCTACCTTTGGGATAGTGCAATGTGGAAGCCGCAGATCGAAGCATTAAAAACTCAGTATCGCTGTATTGTTCCAGAGCTTTGGTCTCACGGTGAGTCTCAAGCTGCACCCGCTTCGATGCGTAACTTGAAAGATTACGCTCAGCACGTTTTGGCTCTGCTTGATCATTTAGAGATCGAAGAATTCTCAGTGGTTGGCTTATCGGTTGGCGGTATGTGGGGGACTGAGTTAGCGGAACTTGCACCTGCACGTATTAAGTCTTTGGTTCTAATGGATACTTTTGTGGGTTTAGAACCAGAAGTTGCTCACGCAAAGTACTTCAGCATGTTAGATACCATCACTCAAACCAAGACGGTTCCTCAGCCAATTGTTGAAGCGGTTGTTCCACTGTTCTTCGCTAATGATACGCAAACCAACACGCCAGCTTTAGTTGAAGGTTTTACTCAGCAGTTATCAGCTCTTGAGGGCGACAACGCTGAAGAAGTGGCACGAATTGGTCGAATGGTGTTTGGACGTCGCGATATGATTGAATCGGTAGAGAACTTTGCTCTGCCTGTTTTGATTGCTGTAGGACAAGAAGATAAACCACGTCCGGTACTTGAGTCATACCTAATGCACGATTGCATTACGGGCAGTGAATTAGTGGTGATTCCTGGCGCAGGTCATATTAGCTCGTTAGAGCAACCAGAGTTTGTGAACACAATGCTGAAGACGTTTTTAGATAAACATCTGCTATAAGCTTTAAATACTGAATATTATGGTTCGGCTTAGACGTGACAGTTTAAGCCGATTTTTTTTGTCCGAGTTTTGGTTCGCTGCCATCGAGTAGGCGGCGGATATTCTGGTGGTGACGTAACACGATCAAACAGCACAGCATGGCTACTGGCAGTGTGTATTGAGGTTTGACTAACCAAGCGTAGAAAGGGGCAAGTAGCACAGTAACCAGTGCCGCTAAAGAAGAGTAACGAAACAAAAACGCGACCACTAACCAAGTCGCCATGATCATTCCGGTTAGATCGAATCCTATTGGGGCGATAGCGCCAAGTGCGGTTGCCACGCCTTTACCACCTTTGAAGTGGAAGAAGATCGGATACATATGGCCAAGACACGCCGCAATTGCCACAACCCCAAGAATGATTGGGTCGATCTTGAGGTAGTAGCCAAGCCAGACAGGGATAGTGCCTTTCAGCATGTCACACAAAAGGACGGCAGCTGCTGCGCCTTTACCGCCAACACGCAGGACATTGGTTGCTCCTGGGTTGTTAGAACCTACTGTTCGAGGATCTGGGAGCCTCAAAACTCGGCATATCAAGACCGCACTAGAGATTGAACCTAGTAAGTAGGCAGCAATGATCATGATAAGTGCCAATGGGGTCATGTCTGTCCTTTAACGGTTATACGCCTAACGATGGGAAAATAATGCTCAATCCAAGAGTAATTGATATCATATCTCGAATTACGCAAATAATACGTTTTTTTCCCCTATATGGGTATCCGACCTCTAAAAGGACAAGTCATGGCACTGGATAAAGTTTTCATTGAACAGCTAGAAGTAATTACAACGATCGGTGTTTACGATTGGGAACAAGAGATTAAACAAAAACTTGTGCTTGATATTGAAATGGCTCATGACAACCGCCCAGCGGGTAAGAGTGATGATGTGGTTGATGCTTTGGATTACTCGACAGTGAGTACAGCCGTGCTTGACCACATTGCGAATGGCCGATTCCTATTGGTTGAACGTGTGGCTGAAGAAGTTGCTGAATTGATCATGACTCAATTCTCTGTGCCGTGGATTAAAATCCGATTGGCTAAACCTGGCGCAGTGCCACAAGCAAAAGCCGTTGGTGTGATCATCGAACGAGGTCAAGCATGACAGTAGCCTATGTTGGTGTTGGCACGAACATAGACCGCGACAAGCATGCAAGGGTGGCATGGACAGAGCTTCAATCGTTAGGGACTAACCTTAAATGCTCTAAAATCTATCACTGTGAGCCCGTGGGTTTTAATAGCCATCCGTTTTATAACTTTGTGATAGAGCTCGACACGTCACTCTCATTGACTGAATTTTCACAGCAGCTGCGTAAAATTGAGTTTAAATGGGGTCGCTCTCAAGATGCGCACAAACTACAAGATCGAAAACTCGATCTTGATATTGTGCTGTTTGGAGAGGAGGTTTCTGAGTGTGAACCAGAATTACCACGCAGTGATATCTACAAATATCCTTTTGTAACACAGCCGCTTTATGATCTTTGTCCTGCGCGAGTGATCCCGCAAGACGGAAGAACCGTCAGTGAAATATGGCAGAAGATGCAGCAATTAGACTCGCTCTCTGTCGTAGATATAAAACTATAATTTTTAAGGTAAGTAATGAGTTATTTTGAAGCGTTTATATTGGCGTTGGTGCAAGGCTTTACAGAGTTTTTACCTATTTCCAGTTCTGCACACCTAATCCTTCCTTCAGCTGTTTTAGGCTGGGAAGATCAAGGTTTGGCTTTTGATGTCGCTGTCCACGTTGGTACTTTGGCAGCTGTTGTTATCTATTTCCGTAAAGAAGTGGTCTCTCTGTTGAGCGCATTCTTTGGTTCAGTGTTTAAAGGCGATCGTAGTAAAGAAGCGAAGTTAGCGTGGATGATCATTCTCGCGACGATTCCTGCGTGTATCTTTGGCTTGTTGATGAAAGATATTGTTGAGCTTTACTTACGCAGTGCGTGGGTGATCGCGACGACAACGATTATCTTTGGTCTATTGTTATGGTGGGTGGACAAGAACTCAAGCCTGCGCGATGACGAATACCAAGCGGGTTGGAAAAAGGCGATGTTTATTGGTCTTGCTCAAGCAATGGCGATCATTCCGGGCACGTCTCGTTCTGGCGCAACCATTACCGCGGCGCTTTACCTTGGTTTCACACGTGAAGCGGCGGCTCGACTCTCTTTCTTGATGTCTATCCCAATCATCACTCTGGCTGGTGGTTATTTAGGTCTTAAGTTGGTGACAAGCGGTGATCCAATCCATGTTGGCACTTTGCTAACGGGCGTTGCGGTGTCTTTCATCAGTGCTTACATCTGTATCCACTTTTTCTTGAAGCTTATCTCTCGTATGGGCATGACACCGTTCGTTATCTACCGCCTGATTCTAGGTTGTGGTCTATTTGCTTTCTTGATGATGCAGTAACAGACACAGGCAACGGTCTCGCTGTAAGAATTGAAACAAAAGGCCCGCTTAACTGCGGGCTTTTTATACGTTTTAGGTAGAGCGGCGACGATTAACTGCTAGCGAGTTCTGATAGGGCGTTTTCAATTGCGATGGCTCTGCGTTTCTCTTGTTCTTCTCGAATATCTTTGCCTTTAAAACCATCGATAATGATCGCTTTTACTTCGACTTGAAGCGCCGCTTGGTAGGCGACTTCAAAGCGCGCTTTTTGAGGATAAGGCTGATCTTCTAATCCTTTTCGGCCTGCGTGGTCGGCCTGGCAGCAAAGTAGTATATCGTCGAACCTATCTGGCTTACGCCAAACATCGAACTTGTTGAGAACCTTGAGAAAGGTGGTTGGTTTGAGCTCGCCTGCGCGGTGGATATTAGAATGTTGCTCGCACACTAACAACGCAAGGTCTCTGAATTCATTGGGCACTCTCACTCGCTCACACAGTTTCTTGATTATCTTAACACCTGTGTGGCAGTGCATTTTATGGCTTGGCCATTCAGCTTGTGGTGTGACGCCTTTACCTAAGTCATGCACTTGAGCTGCAAAGCGTACCGGTAGCGATGGGCTTAATAGTGCGGCTTGCTGAGCAACCATCAGAGTGTGAATACCCGTGTCGATTTCAGGGTGCCATTTTTCAGGTTGAGGGACGCCAAATAGAGCGTCAATCTCAGGTAATACGACTGCCAATGCACCACACTCTTTCAATACAGAGAGGAACACTTCAGGGTGCGGTGTACTAAGAGACTTATGCCACTCTTGCCAAACTCGCTCTGCAGTAAGGTGTGCCAGTTCACCAGATTGGACGATCTCACTCATCATATCCATGGTTTCAGATGCAACCGTGAAGTTAAGATGGTGAAGCTTGGCGGCGAAGCGAGCCACACGCAGTACACGAAGAGGGTCTTCAACAAAAGCGTCTGAAACGTGTCTTAAGATACGATCCGAGAGATCTTTCTGGCCATGATAAGGATCGTGAAGTTGGCCTTTATCATCTTGAGCTATAGCGTTGATGGTCAGATCTCGACGCATCAGGTCTTCTTCCAAACTCACGTCTGGCGCGAAGTAACATTCGAAGCCTGTGTAACCAGAGCCTGATTTTCTCTCAGTGCGAGCCAGTGCGTGCTCTTCTTTGGTTTTTGGGTGCAAGAATACCGGGAAATCTTTTCCCACAGCAGTAAAGCCAAGGTTTTCCATCTCTTGAGGGGTACTCCCTACCACGACCCAATCTCTATCATAACTATCAATATTGAGCAGCTTATCGCGCACTGCTCCACCGACTAGATAGCGTTGTAGCCCGTTGTCTTTTGGTAGGCTATCGTAAATTTGCAACTTATCACCTCGAAATGTTTTATCACTGCTGGACTTTACTGCAAGCAATGGTACTTTCCATTAATCGTAATTATAGGGCAGCACATGTATAAGGAATATTTTGGCTTCGTTGAGATGCCATTTTCGATTGTACCAAATTCTCGCTACTTGTTTTTGAGTCAGCGCCATCAAGAAGCGATGCAGAACCTACAAGCCGGTTTAGGCGAGGGTGGGGGCTTTGCGATGCTTACTGGTGAGGTTGGTACAGGGAAAACAACGGTCGCTAAGGCGATGTTGTCTTCATTGGATAGTCATACTCAGGCTGGCCTTATACTTAACCCTACATTTTCAAATACGGATTTACTAGAAGCTATCTGCGATGAGTTTGAGGTCGAGTACCCAGAACAAGCATCGTTGAAACAGCTGAGTCAGGCTATTCATTATTTTCTACTTGATAGCCATGCCGAAGGCATTCAAACCCTATTGGTGATCGATGAGGCCCAACACCTCGCTGCCGATGTGTTGGAGCAGTTACGCCTTCTAACAAACTTGGAAACCGACAATCGTAAGCTGTTAAAAGTACTGTTGGTCGGCCAGCCGGAATTACAACAGCACTTACAAACCACGCAGCTACGTCAGCTAGCACAGCGCATTACTGGTCGTTATCACTTACTGCCTCTTAATACCGAAGAAACGGGCAAGTACATCGCGTTTCGTTTGGAGACGGCGGGTGGCGAGCAGATGTTGTTTTCGAACCGTTCTATCAAGCTGATTGCTCAATATACGCATGGTATTCCAAGGCTCATTAACTTGGTGTGTGATAAAGCACTGCAGTTGGCTTTTCATGACGGTGAGCAGCTACCGAGCAATGAAACGGTTAACCGAGCGTGTCAGCAGGTTATGTCCTTTCAGGCCGATGTGTATCACGTCGAGAAAGCTCTAACTTCTCGTGTCGCGCCTAAGTTATTCCAATACGCAGGGATTGCGACGTTAAGCGTTGGTCTTGCAATAGCGACCTTTAACTTCGCTCCAAGCTATATCAATGCTTGGTTGCCTACGGATGCATCAAATGGAGCAAAGACGGAAGTGTTAGCACGTACTCAGCGTTCTTTGGTATCAGATGTTCCTAAGTTGGTTGCTGAGCCAAAACCTGCCAAGTTTGAATTGCCACAACACATTCAACAACATTTGATGCAGGGGACCAATCGTTCTCTCGCTATCAAAGACTTGTATACGCTGTGGGGATATCAATCTTCACTGCGTGATGGATTGTGCTTAAGTGAGCCACAAAGTGTTTTTGTGTGTGAGCAGCAGCAGGCCAGTTTGGATACCTTGTTAGAACTTGGTGTTCCTGTGGTACTTAATCTCGACATAGACCAAAAACCAGTGTTTGCTGTGCTGTATGGCGTGTCTAAGGATTCTGTCGAGTTGCTGGTTAATGAAAAGCTGTTGGTGATGCCGAAGCAATCCTTAGAGCAAATCTGGCAAGGCGATTACGTCGCTATTTGGAAGCAGCCGCTGCGAGAGACCCTTAAAGAGGGCTATCAAGGTGAAGCGGTTGCTTTGCTTGATCTACTGCTTTCTGATGTATTAGGAGAGGTTGTTTCCGGTAGTGATGTATTTGATTATGAGTTAAAAATGAAAATCGAAGCATTTCAAACGTGGCAAGGTATGTCTGTTGATGGCATTGCAGGTAAGCGCACCTTAGCAAGATTGCAGAGATTAGCTCAACTCGATTCGCCTAAGCTGATGTCACTAGAAGGGGGCGAAAGCTAATGTCACGTATTATGCACGAACTTAAACAGCCGTCTCACAAGCCATCTTCTATTAATCAGCACTCTCTTAGCAAACCAAGCTTCAAAGGCTACCAGAATCATCATGTTCCTAATTCTGCAAAAGGGATGAGCAACAAGCGAGGTTCATCGTTAGCGATGGGGCTACTCTTAATCTTGGTTCCTTCTTTGTTGGTGGGTGGCGTCTTGGCTTATCAATCGTATATCCAACAACAAGAAGCCGTGAACCAAGCTGCCAATGTCGCTCTGCCAGAATTTAAAACTGAATCAGACATTGAGCCTGAAATTGCGGATGCTGATATAGCAAGCATGGATGCCGTGTCTGAGGAAGAAGATGCCTTGTTCACCGTTCGCCCTGCACCGGCGAGCCAACCGTTGAAAGCATTGCCACGCCAAGAGATGTATGCACAGATTGATTCTGGCGCTAATCGTGCAAACACCGCTGGTGGCTCAGCAGTGATCTTCGCTAATGCTGATAACAACACTCAAATGACAGCCAGTTCTGAATCGTCATCCGTTCAGCCAGGCGCGAGTGATGAAACGACTGCTCTGCAATCAAGCACTGATCAGCAATCAAATAGTGACTTACAATCGGACAGTGATCTGCTGCAAGGGCTAGACCTCAGTGAGTTGCCACCTGATTTGGCATTGAAGCTTGAATCCATTATGGGGGAGCAACAAAGCACTCCTGAGCCGATGGACTCTAGACCCGCAGGGCAAAGAGGCTCTCAGGTTATTGAGTTGGAAACGCACACCAATAGCTTATCAGGCGTCCTTCCTAAGTTAGACCTACAAACTCATATGTACTCGAGCAGCGAGACCAAACGTTGGGTAAAAGTGAACGGCCAAGAAGTGGTGCAAGGAGATTGGATTGGACAAGACATTCAATTACTAGAGATTAAGCCACAATCAGTGATCATAGAGTTCAATCAACAGAAGATAGAAATCCCGGCTCTGTACGAGTGGAAAGGTTAGCGATTTCTATACGTATTTAGATAACAGACAAATAAAAAGGAGCACCTCGGTGCTCCTTTTTGATATTCGATACTGAATTTACTGTACCTGATACAAGCGTTAAGTCTACGCCCAACCGTTTGGTGATTTTCTGCGACGAGGCATGATGTGTGGCAGAACAAGGCCTAGAAGTAGACCAATACCCGCAACACCACCACCGTACATGAAGTACTTCAATAGTAGGTCGTCTTTTTGAGTGTCTAGCTTAGCGCGCAGTTCACGGTTCTCTGTTTGAGAACTCGTTAGCTGTTGGCTAATTTCACTGTAGTTCTGTTCTAGTTCAGCAATCTGCTTGTTACGAGAATCTAGAGAGCTTGCTAGGCCAGCTTTTTCGCTGTCAGCACTCTGACGAGCATTCGCTAGCTTGCCTTTAACTTCCGTCAGCTCTTTCTCTAGCTTAGGCATACGCAGTGCCATGCTTTCTTGAGTGCTTACAAACTTGCTTTCAACCCAACCTTTACGGCCACGGTTGTCTTGAATTTGGGTGTAACCCGTACTCTTGTTAGTTTGTAGGAATGTAATCTTTTCACCAGCATCAACACTACCGATGATACGGAATGTGTTGTTTGGGCCAGAATGCATATAAGTAAATAGTTTGTCAGCAATATAACGGTCTTGTGCAAAGGCAGCTGGAGCCGCAAGCATTGCGAACAAAACTAAGCTAATCAGTTTTTTCACAGTAAATCCCTTAACGATTCAAATTGGGTAGGCGTATGAGTCAGCCTCAATCAGCAAATAATATTTAGTTTCTTTATGCGGTGCAACAAAGAAGGGAGGCAAAGCCTCCCTTTCTGTGCGTTTGAGTCAATAATGACATGGCATTTACATATCGTTACTGAAGCTCACACTGTTCTGACGCTAGTATTCACTAACGCAGTTGCGATTACATAGTAAACGCAGCTTGAATTCCGTAGAAGAACACAACAGCAAGTAGAGCACCTGCAGGTAGTGTCACAATCCAAGAAGCCACGATATTACGTACAACGCCTAAGTTTAGTGCTGCGATACCACGAGCAAAACCAACACCTAAAACAGCACCAACGAGTGTTTGTGTAGTAGAGATTGGAAGGCCAGTACCTGAAGCTAGTACAACCGTACATGCAGTTGCAAGTTGTGCAGCAAAGCCACGGCTTGGTGTTAGTTCTGTAATACCAGTACCAACGGTTGCCATTACTTTATGACCCATTGTTGCAAGACCAACAACGATACCGAATCCACCTAGAGGAAGAATCCACCATGCGATAGTACTCTTACCTGTGATTTCACCCATGTGCTCAACGGTTGATACAACAGCAGACAGTGGACCAATCGCGTTCGCAACGTCGTTTGAACCGTGTGCAAATGCCATCGCACAAGCTGTGATAACCATGAGTACAGAGAAGATGCCTTCAACACCTGCAAAGCCGTGGTCTTCTTCGCGGTTAGCGAATTTCTTCTGGATGTATAGGTAACCGCCGATCATTACAAGCGCAGAAACGCCAGCAGCCCAAACCCATGCTTCAGTGTTGCTTAGGTGAAGACCAACGTGCTTAAGGCCTTTCTTGATGGTTACAAGTGCAATTACCATTGTTGTAATGAACATGTATACCGGTACAAAGCGTTTCGCGTTAAATAGCGGGTTCTCTGTATCAAAAATCAGTCGTTGAGCACTTACAAATATGACGTAAGCGAAGAAACCGGAAATAACCGGTGTGACAATCCAACTGCCCACAATGCCTTGAACGCTGCTCCAGTCTACCGCTTCAGTACCTACAGACACACAAGCGAAGCCGATGATTGCACCGATGATTGAGTGAGTCGTAGAAACCGGCCAGCCCATGTAAGAAGCGAGAAGTAGCCATGTACCCGCAGCAAGAAGTGCTGACATCATGCCGTACACAAGTACATCTGGTTGATGAGCGAATAGAGACGTTTCGATAACACCTTTACGGATCGTGTCTGTTACTTCGCCGCCCGCAAGGTAAGCACCTGCGAATTCAAAGATCATTGCGATAATGATCGCTTGTTTAACGGTTAAAGCTTTAGAGCCTACTGAGGTGCCCATTGCGTTCGCAACGTCATTTGCACCAATACCAATAGCCATCAAGAAACCGAAAGCTGCTGCAACAATAATCAGGACAGTGCCGTAGTTAGCAAGGATATCCATCGTAATACCTAGTTGTTTGATAACAAGCGGAACAAATTTAGACGCAAAAAACCGCTCAGCGAGAGGAATACTCAGCGCATAAGTGGTTTGTTCAAAAAATGCTCTTCGTTATATGGTTAACGTATGATTTAAGATCGAGAAAGCATTACTTCAAGACGAGCGCCTACACGCTGTGCTTGATCTGCAATACCACCAACCCATTCAAGAATTTTGTATAAGAACATGATATCAACTGGATTCAGATCGCCTTCAATTGCCATTAGTTGTTGGCGTAGTTCGATCTGCATCGCATCCGTGTCATCTTCAATTACATCTAATTGATGAATCATTTCGGCAACGAGTGTTACTTCACGGCCTTTAAAGCCAGTCTCAAGTAATTCGTCTAATTCATTGATTACGTTTTGTGCTTGGTTCGCTGCATCTAGACAACGTTTAACGTAAGCGATGAAGTTTTCTTGCATAGGAGCAGGAATGACAAGTTGACGACCATATACACGGCCAGCAATGTCTTTCGCTAGGTTTGCGAGTTTGTCTTGTTGCGTTAATAGCTCCAACATATCGGTGCGATCAACTGGCATAAACAAACCACGAGGAAGTTTAAGGCGAATTTCACGTTTTAGTACGTCAGCTTCTTTCTCAAGGTGAGAAATTTGAGCTCGAATTTCTGATGCTTTTTCCCAGTCACCTTTTGAAGAAACTTCAAAGAAATTAACTAGGTGAGAACAACATTCGTTCACGCATACTACGTGACGCTGCAAAGGTTTAATTGGGGACTTTGCAAATAACCCCATAATTGTATTTACTGGCATGGTCATCCAACCTAATAAATAATAACCTTAAAACAACATACACCATATTCATGGTGAAATGTTAAGCGATGGCTACAAAGTCGCGCATGTTAACCTAATCAATCTCTCATTAAAACTGTTTTAGATCATCATAAGGGCGATATTTCTGACTTGCCGACTTTTCAAATTGGCAATATCCTGTCCCTATCTTCACAGAAAGGTATAACTATGGAAACCGAGATAGAACTGAAGTTTTTTGTTTCTCCTGAATTTTCAGAGACTTTACGCAATAAAATTGCTGAAACTAAAGTACTTCAGCACAGTTGTCGTGAGCTAGGTAACATCTACTTTGACACCGCTGACAACTGGCTACGTAAGCACGATACAGGCTTACGCATTCGACGCTTTGATGACGTATTTGTACAAACCGTAAAGACTGCTGGTCGTGTGGTTGCTGGCCTGCATCAAAGGCCTGAATACAATGCAGAACACGACAGCAACGAACCTAAGTTAGCCCTGCACCCAGAGGATATCTGGCCAGCAGGTAAAGACATCGAAACGTTGCAAGCTGAGCTGACTCCTCTGTTCTCTACCAACTTCACGCGTGAGCAGTGGTTGATTGGTATGCCTGATGGTAGCCAAGTCGAGGTCGCATTCGATCAAGGCTTTGTTGAATCAGGCGACCTGCAAGAACCGATTTGCGAAGTCGAATTGGAACTTAAATCCGGTCAAACGGATGCGCTATTTACATTGTCTCGCCAATTCTGCGAACAAGGTGGCATGCGTTTGGGTAACCTAAGTAAAGCAGCTAAGGGTTACCGTCTTGCTCAAGGTTATCAAGGAGATGAAGTTACTCCTTTGACCTTAGTTGATACTGACAAAAGTGATACCGTTGAATCGTGTTTTATTCAATCTTTAGAGCATGCTCTCGCTCATTGGCACTATCACGAGCAGATTTTCACAGAGCGTCAATCGATTGAAGCTTTGCATGAGATCAGTCACTCGCTGAGTTTTATTCGCCAAACTTTCACTATCTATGGCGGCATTGTTCCAAGACGAGCAAGTGCGATTTTACGTCAAGAGTTAAAGTGGCTTGAGCAAGAGCTTGAGTGGCTAAAAAGCTATGACCACTTCGAAGATTTGCTGGAAGATAAAGGCCATGTGCTGCGTAAACTCGATGCGCGTAAGTTCTTAGTGGCTGAGCTGAAAGAGATGCAAGAGCAACTTCCAGATCGTGAAGAGCTGCTTACCTTGCTGAGTTCGGCTCGTTACACAGGTTTATTGCTAGACCTGAGCCGTTGGATTCTGTCTCGTGGTTGGCAGCCTTTCCTAGATGAAAAAGCACGTGAGCAAATGGCTAGTGGTATCGAATGGTTTTCGGTGAAGCAGCTTGATCGCACATGGGCGGACTTGATGGAAGCTTTCCCACCTGAACGTGTGATGACTAGCCAAGCGTATATTGATCAGCAATACCGTTTGATGCGCAATCTATACTCTGGTGTGGGTTTTGCGAGCTTGTATGACGATGAAGAGCGTAACAGCTTCCGTTTGCCATGGGCTGACATGGTACAAGGTATTGATGATTTGCTGGCACTTAAAACATTAGAGCCGTTAACTGAGAAGTTAGAAGGCGATGAGAAGGTTCAGCTAGAGCGCTGGTTGGCTCGTCAAGAAGTGTCCATTCTGCATGCGATGGAACAGACACGCCAAATCAGTGTTGAGGTTGAGCCATACTGGCAAGACTAAACTCGATACCTGTATCAATAGAAGTATGAATTTGAAAATAGGGCTCCGGCCCTATTTTTTTGTTTGTTGCTCAAGTTTTTCGAGTCGCTCTAAGATTTTCTGTTGCTGCTCGATGATCTTCTCAAGGTGTTTCTCTTTGTTTTCCGCTCGTAGATTCTCATGATGAGTTGGGGAGGTGATCAAAGAAGTAATCAAGCCTGAAATCATACCAAACACACCGACACCACAGATGATCACCATTGAAGCCACTAACTGACCGGAAGTTGTCACTGGGTAATGGTCGCCATAACCCACAGTACTGATGGTCACAAACGCCCACCATAAAGCATCATGACCTGCAGTGATGTTGGCGTTCGGATCTTTGTGTTCCAATAGCAGGATCGTGCCAGCACCGATAGTCAGTAAGATCACCAAAAGCAGAATGATGGAAGCGAAAGTGGTCTCTTTCCTATTACGAAATAACTCTCTGAAAATACGTTTACTTGAACGCAGAACTAAGATGACTCGCAGAATTTGAAAAATACGGGCGAAACGAAGAGGCTCGATCATTGGGATACTTGCTAAGAAATCGATCCAGTGTACTTTTAGAAATTCTTTTTTGTTTTGTGATCTAAATAGATCAATTGTGAGCTGAAAAAGAAAAACACTACAGATTATAAAATCGAGGCCGATAAGGACTTGTTTCGATTCTTTATCGATCGGTACGAACAATAAGCCTGAGATCACAAATAACGCTAAGAAAGAGAGAATCAGTGACAATAAGCTCATCGGCTTGGTGGCGTCTTTGGTATTATTCAACATTCATACGAGGCTCAAAATAAATCGCGAACTTTGACTGACATAGCCAACTCGCGGATATAGAAGCCATCAATATATAAGAATTAATGGAGAACTGACAATGACTAAACTGTCATTCAAGCCGTGGGAAAGGGTAATCTCTGACGTTCGTCTCGTTCCAAAAATGGTCATGTTGATGATATTCAGCACTATCTTGATCATTTCGAAGCAGCTATGGGACGCAAGTACGTTTTACGATTCATTGCTTGCTGTAACGAACAATGCGCAAGTCGCACAACAGCATTACGAGACTTACCTAGTTCAAGTGGCTTGGCAAACAGCCTTGATGATCATTGTGTTTGTGGTTCTTCTGTTAGCAGCGGCGCGCGTTATGCTGCGCCAGACTCAATACCTTAATGACGCCATTAAAACCATGGCAGATAAGAACTTATCAGTGCCGATTCAAATGGACTGTAAAGATGAATACGGCGATGTGGCACGCGAACTTGAAAAAACTCGCGTCCAACTGAACGACATGATCAAAACTCAGGTGGCCTCTTCTGATGAGCTGTTTGCTCTGACGGAAGTGATGACCATCAGCATGTCTGAAACCAAAGAGTCAGCTCAAGAAGAGTTCAACGAGATCGATCAACTGGCAACAGCAATGAGTGAGATGACGTCGACGGTGCAAACTGTCGCTGAGCATGCACAAAGCGCTTCGTCATTGACTGAACAGGCATCAGGCCAAGCTCTTACTGGTCAGAAGTTCGTTCAAGGATCAGTGTCTAAGATGAGTGAGCTATCTTCAGATATCGCAGCATCTGCAGCAGCGGTAAACCAAGTAGAAGAACGCGTTGACTCAATTGGCAGTGTGGTTGGTACTATCCAAGGCATTTCAGAACAGACAAACCTACTAGCATTGAACGCTGCAATTGAAGCGGCACGTGCCGGCGAAGCGGGTCGTGGTTTTGCGGTTGTTGCTGATGAGGTTCGTAACCTTGCACAGCGCACTCAGCAAGCGACGGTAGAGATTCAAGACATGATCAGTCATCTACAAAGCAGCGCTAACTCTGCGGTAGAACTGATGGAGAAGAGTGTTGTTGAAGCGGCTGAAGGTGTTGATCTGGTGACTAACGCGGGAAGTGAGCTTGACGGCATTGTAAGCCAAGTCAATCAAATCAATGATATGAACTTCCAGATCGCGACCGCTGCAGGCCAACAGAGCAGTGTTGCTGAAGAGATGAGCGTCAACCTGACCAATGTACGCGAGCTTGTTGAAGCTTCAGTTGTGGTGGTTGGTGAACTGCTCGAGACCTCTCAGCTTATGGAAAGTAACGCGCAAGAACTCGACGGTAAGATTAAGCAATTTAAGGTTTAGTCCTCAGCACCCAATCTTCATCCGTCAAAGGCTAATTCCCAGAGACTATTTCTCGGTTGTAAGCTCAACCAGATAAGTTAATCGATAAAACGCCCACATTGCTAATGTGGGCGTTTTTTATTGGCGTAACTTTGGTATAACTTATCTTTAGTTATGAAAACTCGTTATTGAAGAACTGAATCGATAAACCGATTGTTCGGCGCGCAGCTTATACAAGGAAGAAACATGCCATTGCCTTCTCAACTCATCACTCACTCCCAGTCTGCTTTTGAGCAATTATTAGAGCATCAAAGTGAAGCCATCAATACTTGGTCTGAGCCACTGACTGAAGATCTTAAACGTGTACTCGGTTTAAGCTGTTTTATTGGTGATTGCCTGCAGCGTGATACGGTTTTATGTGGTGACTTACCTAATATGTTGGCATGCGAAGAACGCGCTGAAGGATACCGAGAACGCTTGGCTGAATTACTTTCTAGTTGCACCGATGAAATGAGCGGTCAGCGCGTGCTGCGTCAATTCCGAAATCGAGAAATGACCTACATTGCTTGGCGTGATTTTATGGGTTCGTGGGAGCTAGAGCAGAGCCTAAATCATCTATCGATGTTGGCTGAGGCGATGATCTTCGAAACCTACCAATGGCAGTACGATATTTGTTGTAAAGAGTGGGGCACACCTTGTAATGAACAAGGCGAAGCACAGCCGATGTTGATCATTGGTATGGGCAAGCTAGGGGGCGGTGAGCTTAACTTCTCTTCCGATATCGATCTGATCTTCACCTACCCAGAGAATGGTGAAACCCAAGGTGCAAGACGCAGCATTGCCAATGCGCAGTTCTTTACACGTCTCGGGCAACGTATTATTAAGGCGCTTGATCAGCAAACCTTCGATGGATTCTGTTATCGAGTAGACATGCGCCTGCGTCCATTCGGTGAGAGTGGTCCACTGGTCATGAGTTACGCTGCGCTAGAAGATTACTATCAAGAACAAGGTCGCGATTGGGAACGCTACGCTATGGTCAAAGCGCGTGTGATGGGTAGTGAGATGTACCCTGAGTATCAAGAGCTTCGCCAAATGCTACGCCCGTTTGTGTTCCGCCGTTATATTGATTTTAGTGCGATTCAATCTCTGCGCCGAATGAAGTCTATGATCAGCAGCGAAGTGCGTCGTCGTGGTCTCTCGAACAACATCAAGCTTGGCTCTGGTGGTATTCGTGAAGTTGAGTTTATCGCACAAGTCTTCCAATTGATTCGTGGTGGACGCGAGCCTAGCTTACGCGGTCGAGGGTTACTCGAAACCTTAAGTGCGATTGAATCCCTTCATCTGCTAGAGTCTGAAGAGGTGGGGCACCTACGTGAAGCTTATCTGTTTTTGCGTCGCCTTGAGAACCTGTTACAAGCCATGGCTGATAAGCAAACTCAAACCTTACCTGACGGTGAATTCGAACAACTGCAGCTTGCGGTTGCCATGCAATTTTCCGATTGGGATAGCTTGATTGTGGCAACTCGCGCCCATATGGCGAATGTACATACCGTGTTCGAAGACCTAATTGGCGTTGATGAAGATGACGCTAATCCGATCGCGAGCCACTTTAGCGAGTTGTGGGATATGGCCCATAAACCCGATGTAATTGAGCACGTGTTGGAACACGACATTGCGGTCGCGAGCCCGCCTGATGCGGCGAAAACGATCATTCAGTTTAAAGCCGATTTGGCTAAAAAGACTCTTGGCCCTCGTGGGCGGGAAGTCCTCAATCGACTGATGCCGAAAGTGTTTCAAGCGCTGTACACCGCTAAGGATGCCGAGTTTGGTTTGTCGCGAGTACTGCATCTGCTGCATAAAATCGTTACGCGCACCACTTATCTTGAACTACTAGATGAACACCCTGCCGCGTTGACTCAGCTAGTTCGCCTGTGTACGGCAAGCCCGATGATTTCGGAGCAGTTGGGTCGTTATCCAATTCTGTTAGATGAACTTATCGACCCTCAGCAACTCTACAATCCCGTGCCTTTAGAGTCTTACAAGACCGAGTTGCGTGATTATCTAGCCCGTATCCCTGAAGATGATATGGAGCAACAGATGGAAGGTCTGCGTCAGTTTAAGCAGACCTGTATATTGAGAATTGCAGCCGCGGATATTGCGGGTGCTCTACCTGTTATGAAGGTCAGTGATCACCTGACCTACTTAGCAGAAGCCATTGTGGAGGCGGGGGTCAATCAAGCTTGGTTACAAGTATCCGCCAAGTTTGGTGAACCGACCCATGTTAAAGATCGCGAAGGTCGCGGTTTTGCTGTCGTTGGTTATGGCAAAGTCGGTGGTTGGGAGCTTGGTTATAACTCCGATCTTGATATCGTGTTCATGCACGACTGCCCGGTACACATCTATACTGATGGAAAGAAAGAGATCGATGGACGCCAATTCTACTTAAGATTAGCGCAGCGTATTATTCATATTTTCTCGACCAGAACTGCTTCTGGCATTTTGTACGAAGTCGATACTCGCCTACGCCCTTCTGGTGCATCTGGTCTATTGGTGAGTCCAACCGATGCCTTTGACGAGTATCAGCACAATGACGCGTGGACATGGGAGCACCAGGCCCTCACTCGTGCTCGTATGATTTACGGTGATGATTTATTGGTATCTGCGTTTAACAAAACTAGGCATGAGGTTTTGTGCTTGCCACGAGATGAGGCAACACTCAAAAAGTCAGTTGTGGATATGCGTGAAAAAATGCGTGGCCATTTAGGCGGTAAAAAAGCCGATCGATTCATGCTTAAACAAGATGCGGGTGGTATTACCGATATTGAATTCTTGGCGCAATACTTAGTGCTTAGATACAGTAATGAGAAACCTAAGCTTACTCGTTGGTGTGACAATGTGAGAATCTTTGAAAGCTTGTTGTCGCAAGGGATAATGGACGAGCAACAAGGTATGGCATTGACCAATGCGTACACCACATTAAGGGATGAAATCCACCACCGTAATCTACTTAACCTTGATGCGGATGTGGCGATTGAAAAGTTCGAAATGGAAAGAGAACATGTTGTTCAGGCATGGAAGCAGTGGATGGAAGCATAATTCAGTCATAGCGTAGCGAGTGCTATGTTTATCTTGATAGGCTTTTACTCATTTATCTGTAGTTTAGCCACTGTAATCAGTGTGCTAGACTCTAGCCAGATTCGATTTTTGGAGCTCAACAATGAAACCAATTCTACCTGACTACAGCCAATCAGGTGTTCTTATTGTCGGTGACGTAATGCTTGACCGTTACTGGTATGGCCCAACTGGCCGTATTTCACCAGAAGCACCAGTCCCCGTTGTGAAAGTAGAAAATAACGAAGAGCGTCCTGGTGGTGCTGCTAACGTAGCAATGAACATTGCCTCTCTTGGTGGGCATGCTCATGTTGTTGGTTTGACTGGTAAAGATGAGCCTGCTGAGGTGTTGAAAAGCACTTTAGGTGCTCTGAAGGTTAAGTGTGATTTCGTTGAGTTAGAAGACTATCCAACCATCACCAAACTACGAGTGATGAGCCGTGGTCAGCAGTTGATTCGCTTGGATTTTGAAGACAAATTCGAAAACACCAACCCAGAGCTTATTCTGTCTCGCATGGAGCAAGCCCTACCAAATGTACGTTCGGTTATCTTGTCAGATTACGCGAAAGGTGCATTAGAGCATGTACAGAGCTTCATTCAAAAAGCACGCGCAGCCAATGTTCCTGTATTCATCGATCCCAAAGGCGCGGATTTAGAGCGCTACCGTGGTGCGACATTACTTACACCAAACATGGCAGAGTTTGAGCTGGTTGCAGGTAAAGTGAAATCAGAAGAAGATCTTATCGAGAAGGGTATTGCCTTGATCGAGAAGTATGACTTTGAAGCTCTATTGGTGACTCGCAGTGAAAATGGTATGACTTTATTACGTAAAGGTCAGGCACCATTCCACTTGCCAACCCAAGCGAAAGAAGTGTACGACGTAACTGGTGCTGGTGATACGGTTATCTCAGTACTGGCTGCGTCTGTTGCAGCTGGTAAGCCATTGGATGAGGCGTGTGCATTAGCGAACGCTGCAGCTGGTGTCGTTGTTGGTAAGCTAGGTACGTCAACGTTATCCACGATAGAGCTAGCTGAAGCGATTCACGGCAGTCAAGACACAGACTACGGTGTGATCTCAGAAGCGGCACTGGTTGAAGTGGTGAAGCGTGCTCGTGCGAAAGGCGAGAAGGTAGTTATGACCAATGGCTGCTTTGATATTCTACATGCTGGTCATGTTTCTTACATGAATCACGCGGCTGAGCTGGGCGATCGTTTGATCGTTGCGGTAAATACCGATGAATCAGTGAAACGCTTGAAAGGCCCTGGTCGCCCTGTGAACCCAACTGATCGTCGTATGGCGGTATTGGCTGGCTTAGGTGCAGTTGATTGGGTTGTGCCATTCTCTGAAGATACCCCTCAACGTTTAATCTCTGAGGTACTGCCAAGCATTCTTGTGAAAGGTGGTGATTACAAGCCTGAAGAGATTGCTGGTGGTGCGGAAGTGATTGCTGCTGGTGGTGAAGTGAAAGTACTTAACTTTGAAGATGGTTGCTCTACCACTGAAATCATTAAAGCGATTAAAGGTGGTCGAGGCTAGTTTTTAGTTTTTAGTTTTTGGCGTTAAGCTTTTAGTTAGGCAGTAAATCTCGCTTTAATCGATAATAAAAATGCCGCTCAATGAGCGGCATTTTTGTAACGGTAACTTGAGTAATTAAGAGTTACTTACTTGCTACTTTTAGACCTGCGTTTACATCAACAATGTCTTGTTCGCTTAGCGTACCAACTGCTTGACGAAGCTGAAGTACACTTAGGATGTAGTTGTAACGAGCATCTGAAAGGTTTTTGTTCGCATCATATAGACGACGAGTCGAATCTAGTACGTCAACGATAGTACGAGTACCTACATCAAAACCAGCTTCTGTTGCTTCTAGAGCAGACTGAGCAGAAACTACAGACTGTTCGTAAGCGCGTAGAGCACCGATCGAAGCGCTGATGTTGTTGTTGAATGCACGTACGTCTTTTACAACGCTACGGTAAGTTGCTTCTAGATCTTCACTTGCTGCAACGTAGTTGTATTCAGCCTGTTTAGTCAATGAAGTTGTGTTACCACCCGTGTATAGAGGTACAACTAAGTTCAAACCAATGTTTAGGTTGTCTTGGTCGTAATCTTGGGTGCTGTTTGATTGATCTGAAACAGCGTAGCTACCATCTAGGGTTAAGCTTGGTAGGTGACCAGAGCTTGCTAGAGAGATGTTGTCTTTTGCTACGTCTTGAGAGATACGTGCAGCCAATAAGCTAAGGTTCTTTTGTTCTGCTTGTTCAACAAGTGCAACTGCAGACTCAGAAGATTTGCTTGCTGAGAAACGATCAGTATCTAGGATGCTTAGGTTAGAGTGTTCCTGACCTGTAATCTCACGAAGACCTTCGTAGCTATTCGTTAGGTCGTTCTCTGCAAGAACTTCATCAGCCAAAACACCATCGTACTGAGCTTGCGCATCATGTACATCGGTGATTGCTGAAAGACCTACTTCAAAACGTTGCTTAGTTTGTTCTAGTTGACGAGCAACCGCTGCTTTCTCTGCACGAACAAATTCTAGGTTATCTTGAGCGCGAAGCACTTCGAAGTATGCTGTCGCAACACGAAGGATCAAGGCTTGTTGTTCTGCCGCGTAAGCTGAATCAGATTGACGAGCGGTTTTCTCTGCCGTATCTAGTGTGATCCATGAAGAACGCTGGTAAAGCTCTTGGCTGAAGCCGATAGCAGCTCCCCAAGTGTTGTTATCAATGCTTGAATTACCAACACCTGATGTATCTCGATCACCACGATTAATGTCGTAGTTTGCTGTTAGGTTGATTTGCGGTAACAAAGAGCTACGACTTGACGTTACTGCTTCAAAAGCGGCATCGCGCTGCGCTGCTGAACGAAGAAGTTGTGGATCGTTCTGTTTTGCTTGGTCGTAAACTTCAGCTAGCGTATCAGCAAAAGCTGACGAACTCAGGCTGCCAATTGCTGCACTGATAAATAGTGGAAGCAGTTTTTTCATTTTCCTATTCCTGCCTTTTATGGAATTTTCTTTAGAAGAGTTTAACCCAGTTTGGTGGTAATTTACTCGAAACTTTGCACTTTTTTACAGTTAACTGTCCACTTGTGCAATATTTATTTTTTAAAGCTTAACTTTAATTATAAATTTTATATAAAAAGTTGAACCTTATCCTTGGTAGTTAACTCGGACAATGAGTAAACTATAAAGATCACTTAGTGAGGTACCAAATGCAACAGTATGACAATCAACGACATGAGTTTACTCCGCAAGATGTGGAAATAGTCTCAAAAGAGACGCTGTTTCGTGGTTTTTTCAAAATGGTCAAGTACACATTTAAACATAGACTATTTGAGGGAGGCTGGAGCCAACCAATAGAGCGTGAGATGTTTGAGCGTGGACATGCTGCCGCTTTGCTACCTTATGATCCTGTGCGTGATGAAGTGGTGATCGTCGAACAGATCCGTGTCGGAGCCCTAGAGCATGAGAACCCATGGCAATACGAAATTGTTGCTGGGATCATTGATACGGACGAATCGCCACAAGACGTCGCTCGTCGTGAAGCAATGGAAGAAGCCGGAGTCGAAGTCGGATCTGTATTGCCTATTACTTCGTATTATCCTTCATCTGGTGGTTGCTCTGAAAAGCTCGACGTCTTTGTTGGCTGTGTTGATGCAACGACAGCCAAAGGGGTACACGGATTGGACTACGAAGGTGAAGACATTCGTGTACAAGTGATGAGTCGCGAAGCTGCTTATCAGTTGGTAAAAGATGGTGTATTTGAAAATGGAGCCACGATCATTGCGCTACAGTGGCTACAATTGAACTACCAAGAATTACAGTCAGAGTGGATAGATTAACGTCATGCCAAATATCGCGGTCAAAAAACCGTATCATGTTGATCTTGCTGAATTGATGCGAGTTTACGAGACTAACTATGCCAAACTGAACGCTTTGTTACCGGTTGGGCATGAGGTTGGTGACGTTCGCTGTTACCAAGCCGTTAATATGGTGTATCAATTGACAGTGAATGAGGTCACAAAATACACCACATTAATAGATATATGTCAGAGTGATGCGATGCCAGTGTTTCCTTTGCCAAAAATGTCTGTCAGGCTATATCACGACGCTCGAGTTGCAGAAGTGTGCGCTAGCGGGGATTTTTCGCGAGTCAAAGCGAAATATGACTACCCCAACACTAAGCTTCTGCAAAAGGACGAGAAATTTCAATTGAATAAATTTCTTGGGGAATGGTTAACGTTTTGTTTAAAAACGGGTATCAGCCGAACCCCAATTGCCTTTTAATTGAGCCTATTTATCAACACTTTTAAAGTCTAAACAGTAACGTATCTGGATTTGTTATTTTGGAATTATCACACACTTCAAAATTTGATGAGAGCACTATTAAGCTTGTGCAGCTAACGGACACGCATTTATTTGCGCCGAGCAATGGCAGCTTATTAAGCATCAACACTCAAGATAGCTTTCGTGCTGTAGTCGATGGCATTGTTAGTCAGGGCTTTGACTATCAAGCGATTTTAGCAACCGGTGATATATCTCAAGATCACAGTGCTGAGTCGTACCAGAAATTTGAGTCAGGGATTCAGCCTTTGGAAAAGCCATGCTATTGGCTGCCAGGGAACCATGACTTTAAGCCTAATATGGGCAGTGTTTTACCATCACCACAAATACAGTGTGTTGAGCATGTCTTGCTAGGCGATAACTGGCAGATGGTGATGCTAGACTCGCAGGTGGTTGGTGTGCCTCATGGTCGCCTCAGCGATCAACAGCTTGACCTATTAGAACAGAAGCTGACGGAGTTCCCTGAACGTAATACCTTGGTTCTATTGCACCACCATCCATTGTTGGTTGGCAGCGCATGGTTAGATCAACATAACCTAAAAGACGCCGATCAATTTTGGGATGTGGTTCAACAGCACACCAATGTTAAAGCCGTACTGTGTGGTCACGTTCATCAAGACATGAACCGAGATCATCATGGTGTACAAGTCATGGCAACACCGTCGACTTGTGTGCAATTCAAACCTAACTCAGATGACTTCGCGGTTGATACTTTGTCTCCGGGCTGGAGAGAGATTGAATTACATCAAGACGGTACCGTTAGCACGCAAGTTCGTCGTCTGCCTCATGGGCAGTTCTTGCCTGATTTTAAGGCTGCTGGTTACTAATGAAGGCGGTTATTGATGCCAGGCTCTAATCAACAAGCTAATAAGCCATCGCTGCTTCTCTATATTCACGGATTTAACAGCTCATCACGTTCTCATAAAGCGAATGTGATGGCAGATTACTGTGCGGAGCATCGCGCTGATATTAAAGTCGTAACCCCTCAACTGCCGAGTTTCCCTCAACAAGCGGCACTTCATTTACAGCAGCTGGTGGAGCAATACAAAGAGCAATATCAAATAGCGTTGGTCGGTAGCTCGCTGGGTGGCTATCTTTCAACATGGCTGAATAGCCACTATGGTTTTAAAGCGGTGGTTGTAAACCCAGCAGTGAAGCCGTATGAGCTTCTTGCTGACTATTTAGGTGAACAAGTAAACCCATACACAGATGAACGATATGTACTGGAAACAAAACATATTGATGAACTGAAGGCGTTAGAGGTTTCGGCTATCGCTAAGCCGAGCGACTTCTGGTTACTTCAGCAAACGGAAGACGAAGTTCTGGATTACCGACAAGCGGTAGAGAAGTACCAAGGTGCAACACAGACAGTAGAAGAGGGCGGGGATCATAGCTTTGTTGATTTTGAACGCTACCCACAACAAATCATCACCTTTCTAAATCTTTAATCTGTTCCACCAACCAAGTGATTTTCTCTTGTTTGCCTGTTATTTCATCTATCAATGGTGAAATATCATAGTTTGATGTCTTAGTTTTTGAACTAGCTTGACATCATTACTCAGCTTCCAGACTATATTCCCCAATACTTCGCTCGTTCGCTCTACTATGACGGTTCATAGTAATGATTCTGCTTTAGTGAAACTGGAGCCAGCGAACTGACGCAAACTTTTTGAGTAAACTCCGTATTATGACTGAACAATATAATGCAAAAGACCTCGAGGTACTTGAAGGTCTCGACCCTGTGCGACACCGCCCGGGAATGTATACCGAGACAGAAAGACCTAACCACCTTGCCCAAGAAGTCATTGATAACTCGGTCGATGAAGCACTAGCGGGACACGCTAAGAAGATCAAAGTGGTACTTCATGCAGACCAATCGTTAGAAGTTACCGATGACGGCCGTGGTATGCCTGTCGATATCCACCCTGAAAAAGGGATCTCAGGTGTTGAGCTGATTTTAACTAAGCTCCACTCTGGCGGTAAATTCTCGAATAACAACTATAAGTTCTCTGGTGGTCTGCACGGTGTAGGTATCTCGGTTGTAAACGCGCTGTCAAAACGTGTTGAAGTGACCGTACGCCGAGAAGGTCAGGTTCACGAGATCGCACTTGAAGGCGGTCATGCAGTAACAGAGCTTACTGTGACGGGCACTTGTGGTCATCGTAACAGTGGTACATCAGTACATTTCTGGCCTGATCCTAAGTACTTCGATAGCCCTAAATTCTCGACACTTCGTCTGATTAACAACCTACGTGCAAAAGCAGTGCTTTGCCCAGGTTTAGAAATTACCTTTATCGACAAAGTCGGTGGTGAAGAGCATAAATGGTTCTATGAAGATGGTCTAAAAGACTACCTTGCCGAAGGCGTGAAAGGTTACACCTTGCTGCCTGAAGAACCGTATGTTGGCGAATTCGTTGCTGAAACAGAAATGGCAAACTGGGCGATCATCTGGCAGCCAGAAGGCGGCGACATGATCACCGAAAGTTACGTGAACTTAGTACCGACTAAACAAGGTGGTACACACGTAAACGGTCTTCGCCAAGGTCTTCTTGATGCAATGCGTGAGTTCTGTGAATTCCGTAATTTGCTGCCGCGTGGCGTTAAGCTAACGGGCGACGATATCTTCGATCGCTGTTCGTACGTACTGTCGGTGAAGATGCAAGATCCGCAGTTTGCTGGTCAAACAAAAGAGCGCTTGTCTTCACGTCAAACTGCTGCGTTTGTGTCTGGTGTGGTAAAAGATGCGTTTAGCCTGTGGTTGAACGAAAAGCCACAACTGGCAGAACAGCTAGCAGAAGCTTGTATTGCGAATGCCCACCGCCGTATGCGCGCAAGCAAAAAGGTTGTTCGTAAGAAAATCGCTTCAGGCCCAGCACTGCCGGGTAAGCTAACTGACTGTTCAGTTCAAGACTTAAGCCGTACCGAAATCTTCTTCGTGGAAGGGGACTCGGCGGGTGGTTCTGCTAAACAAGCACGTGATCGTGAGTTCCAAGCAGTTATGCCACTTCGCGGTAAGATCCTAAATACATGGGAAGTGTCAGCAGACCAAGTATTGGCTTCGCAAGAAGTGCACGACATCTCGGTGGCTCTAGGCATCGACCCGGACAACGATGATTTATCCGGCCTGCGTTACGGTAAGATCTGTATCCTTGCCGATGCGGACTCGGATGGTCTTCATATCGCGACACTGCTGTGTGCTTTGTTTACTCGCCATTTCCATGCATTAGTTGAAGCGGGTCATATCTATGTGGCAATGCCTCCTCTGTATCGTATCGATTGCGGTAAAGAAGTGTTCTACGCACTTGATGACGCAGAGAAAGACGGTGTGCTTGAGCGACTATCGCAGAAGAAAGCCAAGATCAACGTGCAACGATTCAAAGGTCTGGGTGAAATGAACCCACTTCAGTTGCGTGAAACCACCATGGATCCAAACACTCGTCGCCTTGTGCAGTTAACGATTGATGACAGCGAAGCAACCAACGAGATGATGGACATGCTGCTTGGTAAGAAACGTGCAGATGATCGCCGTACATGGCTACAGACTAACGGTGATATGGCCGAGGTATAATGGATGTCTAACGAAATTACATATGATGGCGTTGAACAGCTGCCAATGCGCAAGTTCACCGAAGATGCCTACTTAAATTACTCAATGTACGTGATCATGGATCGTGCATTGCCGTATATCGGTGATGGCTTGAAGCCAGTACAGCGTCGTATTATCTACGCGATGTCTGAGCTAGGCTTATCGGCTGCATCGAAATACAAAAAATCAGCACGTACCGTTGGTGACGTATTAGGTAAGTATCACCCACATGGTGACTCTGCTTGTTACGAAGCGATGGTATTGATGGCGCAGCCTTTCTCTTACCGCTACCCATTGGTAGATGGTCAAGGTAACTGGGGTGCTCCTGATGATCCGAAATCGTTCGCTGCGATGCGTTATACCGAAGCCAAATTATCTAAGTTTGCTGAGGTTCTTCTAGGTGAACTAGGTCAAGGCACTGTTGACTGGCAACCAAACTTTGATGGCACGATGAAAGAGCCTCAAATGTTGCCTGCTCGCCTACCTCACATCCTACTTAACGGTATTACAGGTATCGCGGTAGGTATGGCGACCGATATTCCACCACACAACGTGCGTGAAGTCGCTAATGCAGCCATTCACCTAATTGATACGCCTAAGTCTGAGCTTTCAGACGTGATGGGTTTCATTCAAGGTCCAGATTACCCGACTGAAGCTGAGATTATCTCCCCGAAATCGGACATCGAAAAGATCTACCGTACTGGACGTGGCAGCATCAAGATGCGCGCGGTTTGGCACAAGGAAGGCTCTGATATTGTTATCACGGCTTTACCTCATCAAGTGTCAGGTGCGAAGTTACTTGAGCAAATCGCTAACCAGATGCGCGCTAAGAAGTTGCCAATGGTTGACGACTTGCGAGATGAATCGGATCACGAGAACCCAACGCGTATCGTTGTCGTTCCTCGTTCGAATCGTATCGACTGTGACCAATTGATGAGTCACCTGTTCGCGTCGACGGATCTAGAGAAAAACTTCCGCGTTAACTTGAACATGATTGGTTTAGATAATCGTCCTCAAGTTAAAGGCTTAGTTCAAATCCTGAAAGAGTGGATCGAGTTCCGTCGCACAACGGTTCGCCGTCGTTTGCAGTACCGTTTAGATAAAGTACTGGCACGCTTGCACATCTTAGAAGGTTTGCTTGCTGCTTATCTTAATATCGATGAAGTGATTGAGATCATTCGTACAGAAGACGAACCATGTCCTGTCCTAATGAGCCGTTTCAACATTTCTGAAATTCAAGCCAATGCGATTCTTGATATTAAACTTCGTAACTTAGCTAAGTTAGAAGAGTTTAAAATCCGAGCGGAACAAGAAGAGCTTGAAGCTGAACGTGAGAAGCTTGAAAAGCTACTCGGTTCAGAGCGTCGCTTGAATACGCTGATCAAGAAAGAAATCCAAGCAGATGCGGATAAATACGGCGATGATCGTCGTTCACCTCTGATTGAGCGCGCTGAAGCGAAAGCGCTAACAGAGCGCGACTTAGTACCAAGCGAACCAATCACGGTTGTGTTGTCTGAGAAAGGTTGGATTCGTCATGCCAAGGGGCATGAAGTTGACGCTGAAGGTTTGAACTACAAATCGGGTGATAAATTCTTAGCGAGTGCTAAGGGTAAGAGTAACCAGCAAGCGGTGTTCCTCGGCAGTGATGGTCGAAGCTACTCCCTTGAGTCACATTCATTACCGTCGGCGCGAAGCCAAGGTGAGCCAATTACAGGCCGCTTGAACGTCAGCCCAGGTACTTCTATTCGCCAAGTGGTGATGGGAGAGAATGAACAATTATGGTTAGTCGGTTCTGATGCAGGTTATGGTTTTGTTTGTAAGGGTAGCGATCTGCTGTCCAAGAACAAGAGCGGTAAAGCCTTGGTTAACTTGCCACAAGCTTCTGAAGTGATGATGCCAAGCCCTATTGCTGACTTGGACAGTAATCAGATTCTGGCGATTACTAACCAAGGTCGTATGTTGTTGTTCCCGATTAAAGATCTCCCTCAGCTGAGCAAAGGTAAAGGCAACAAGATCATCAACATCCCTTCTGCGAAAGCAAAAGAGCGTGAAGAGTTTGTCTCACATCTTATGGCTATCCCAGAGAATGCGACGCTGACTATCTACGCCGGTAAACGTAAGCTTGGTTTGAAACCTGCGGATCTTGAAAACTTCCGTGGTGAACGTGGTCGTCGTGGTGGTCTACTGCCTAGAGGACTACAGCGAGTGACTCGCATCGATATCGAAGAGCAAAGTGAATCGTAGAGATACTTGAAACAATCTTTAGATAAAAGAAAACCCAGCCTATGAGCTGGGTTTTTTGTACTTGTGTATTAGCAGCTTGAATCATTGCTTACAGATTTTGCTCTACAGGCGAGTATCTTCGGCGATGGTCACCTTTAAGGTTTTGCTTTCACCTTGGCGCAATATACCCACATCGATAACTGTACCAGGTCGCAGGTCGGTAACGATGTCCATTACACTCTGGCGACCATTTACTTGGTTATCGTTGATACTGACAATAATGTCTTGAGCTTCAAAACCCGCATCGGCAGCCGGACCATTAGGGTCTATCCCCAACACAACGATCCCGCCGATATTCTTAGTACCCAACATGCGTGAGGTGACTGAGTTGATGTCTTGTCCATCGATACCAATATAGCCACGAATCACACGACCATCGGCGATGATCTTTTCCATGATTTTATTAGCAAGCGGATAGGGGATAGCGAATGAGATCCCATAGGTTTCCATGTCGGTAGCTTGCTGGAAAGAGGCGGTATTGATACCGACTAGCTCACCTTGTGAGTTCACCAGTGCGCCACCTGAGTTACCTTCATTGATTGCCGCATCGGTCTGGATAAAGGCTTGATGGCCATCGGCACTGATCGAAGAACGGCCGGTTGCAGAGATGATACCAAAGGTTGTTGTTTGACCTAGGTTGTATGGGTTACCGATAGCCAGTACAACATCACCGACATTGGCTTTGTAATTAGGATTGAGTGGGATCACCGGTAGATTATCACCGCTGACTCTAAGTATCGCGATATCGGTGCGTTTGTCTGAACCGACAAGTTGCGCAGCTGCTACTCGGCCATCTTGAAGTGCCACAACTATTTGGTCTGCTTGAGCCACCACATGGAAGTTGGTAATGATGTAGCCTTTCTCGCTAACAATCACCCCAGAGCCCAAACCTTGTGTGAGCAGTTTGTTTCGATCGCTTTCAGCGTATTTACGGCTATAAATGTTAACCACTGCAGGCGCCGCGCGGCGAACTGCTTGGTTAAATGAAATCTGAAGAGAGCCAATATTATCGACTTTAGGGCTAGTGACGTCAGCGACAATCGCTGGTCTTAAGCTCGGGAAGGCGAGAAGAATAAGCGCCGCTGAAACGAGTCCAAGGGAAATAGAACGAAATAGAAAGGACAGCATGTTTCCCTCTTCAACAAGTAAGGTGTGAAGCCTCCATCAATGGATGACTGATTTGATTACAAGTGAAGCATAGCATTTTGATTGATCTAAAGAAAAGGGAGACTGAGTAAGTTTAAAGCAAACTTACTGAGCCTCCCTGTAATTGCGCTGACGTAAGACTATCGAATCACAAGATAGATAGTTCGGTCGCCTCGCTGGATATTAAGCGCCAGTACACCAGGTTGTTTTTCAAGAATCTCTCTAAACTCAGCAAGGTTCTTAACGGGCTGGCGGTTTACTCCGATGATGATGTCATCTTTCAGGAGTTGATAGGCTTCGGCTGGTGAACCTTGAGCAACATTCGATACCTTGACGCCCGTTGCAGAGTCACTCTCTGTTGTGTTGGTTAACTCAGCACCAGCTAGTCCTTCATGGAGCTTCTCAGCTTGTGTTTTATTATTGGTGGATTCACCAAGCGTCACATCAAAGGTTTTGCTCTTACCGTCACGAACCACACCCAGTTCAATCTGCTTACCAGCGCCGAGTGTTGCGACCTTAGCTCTTAACTCGCTGAAGGTATCAATGCGTTTGCCATTAATAGAGACAATAATATCGCCCGCTTTCAGTCCTGCTTTATCGGCTGCGCTGTCAGGGACGATTTGGCTAACAAAGGCGCCCTTGCTTGATTCATAACCGAGTGCTTCTGCCAATTCAGAGGTCACTTCTCCGCCTTGAACGCCAAGCATGCCGCGTTTTACTTCACCGAAGTCGAGAATTTGTTCTGTCAGGTTTGTCATCATATTAGAAGGGATTGCAAAGCCGATACCGACATTACCTCCGTTAGGGCCAAGAATGGCGGTGTTGATACCAATTAGCTCACCGTTAAGGTTCACTAGCGCACCACCAGAGTTGCCGCTGTTGATTGCTGCATCGGTTTGAATGAAGTTTTCAAAGTTTTCTAGATTCAGGCCGCTACGGCCGAGTGCAGAAACAATACCGGATGTCACGGTTTGCCCAAGTCCGAATGGGTTACCGATCGCGACACTAAAATCACCAACTCTTAGTTTGTCTGAGTCTGCGACTTTTATCTGGGTCAGGTTTTTGGCTTCTTCTAATTTTAGCAGTGCGATATCAGACATCTGGTCGCCGCCGATTAGCTCAGCATCGTACTCTCGACCATCATGCAGTTTTACTTTGATATCGTCCGCACCATTAATGACATGGTAATTGGTCACGATATGACCTTTCTCGGCGTCAATGATGACACCAGAGCCTAATCCGCGGAAGGGACGCTCTCGTGTTTGTTCTGGACCAAAAAAGAATTGAAATTGTTCAGGGATTTGCTGACGTTGTACCTGTTTGCCTTCTACGGCAATACTAACCACAGCGGGGGTCACTTGTTCAAGCATAGGAGCAAGGCTCGGTAATTGTTCATTACCCACACTTAATGGCAGTGCGGCTGTTGCTTTAATGGGGGTGATGATTGAACTTAAGCTTAAAGTTAGCACTGATAAAGCAAGCAAAGGTTTTTTCATCATAAACTCCTCTCTAGTTAAGGTCTTAACCCTCTTATACGTTTAATAAGTATGATAAGTTTCAAATGACCTGAGTGAAAGTTATGACTCAAAAACCTTTGTAAAGTTCACAGAAGTGTTAAATGTTTACGATGCTTTTGCTGTAACAACATCGGGAGCATTCATGATTTCTTTCTTCTGCTCTGTAAATAAACCGGTTGCGCCATTAGCGTAATCTTTCGGTTGTTCCTCAAGTGTCGCCTCTTTTACTGAAGGCTTCTCTTGTGGCTTGTCCGAATGGGCAGCGGCTGTTTTCACAAACGGGTTATCTTGCTCTGGCAGGTTAGGAATCAGCTCTGAGCTTGTTTTTTCCATGTGTTGGTACAGTTTTGTGTAGTCTTTACCTAATGTGTCCAACATTTCTGCTGATTTCGCAAAGTGATCAGCCAGCTCTTGTCGCTGCTGCTCAAGGGCAAACTTTGCGCTATCCAATTCTTTCTGTACGTTTTTTTGTTTTTTGTATTCAGGTGTCATGAGACGAGAAATAGCGACCCCTAAAATAACTCCGACTAGTAAACCGGCAACGGCATACATCCAAGGCATAACAGCTCCTTATTATTGTTTTTTAACATGTTTGTTACTGCTTAGTTACACGTGATACGGCTCCATGGTACTATGAGAAAGCCGCAGTATAAAGAGAAATGCGTGTGCGCTAGTTAGCAGTTTGATGCTGCATTATTCACCACATCACGTTATTCCTCGTACTGTTTGGGCTCATTTTTAGTTGTTGTCTGATATTGCTTTCATTGTGGAAATGTCGTCATGAATCCCATTAAAAAATACGAACAAGATATAAAAGAACATGGATTTCAAAGAGATCCAGCACAAGAGCAAGCCGTAAAATCTTTAGATGAACTCTTTCATCAACTTCAAGATTACATGAATACGCCCATTCCTCAACTGACTCGCTTCCAGAAATTACTAGGCAAAAAGCCAGAACTGCCACAATCACCGAAAGGTCTCTATTTTTGGGGTGGCGTAGGGCGAGGAAAAACGTACCTAATGGATACGTTCTATGATGCCTTACCGACCACTAAAAAAATGCGTGTTCACTTTCACCGCTTTATGTATCGAGTTCATGATGAACTAAAGGCGCTAGGTAATGTGAGTGATCCATTGCCTTTAGTCGCAGACAAGTTGAAGGAAGAAGCGGACATTATCTGTTTCGACGAATTCTTTGTTTCAGACATCACCGATGCGATGATCCTAGGAACCTTGTTCCAAGAGTTATTCGCTCGAAACGCTATCTTGGTTGCGACCTCTAATATTCCACCTGCGGATCTGTATCGCAACGGGTTACAGCGAGCGCGTTTCTTACCTGCCATCAAGCTCATTCAAGACAACTGTCATATCCTTAATGTTGATAGTGGTATTGACTATCGTCTACGTACCTTAGAACAGGCTGAGATTTACCATTACCCGCTAGATAGCCAAGCGAATATTAATCTCGAAAAGTATTACGCTCAGCTCGTTGGTGAAGATAAAGAGAAGCTTAAGCAGATAGAGGTTAACCACCGTCAATTAGATGTAGTCGAAGCGAGTGATGGCGTACTGCATGGCACCTTTGCTCAGCTTTGTCAGTCGGCTCGTAGCCAGAACGACTATATTGAGTTGTCTCGGGTTTATCACACAGTTCTATTGGCGGATGTATTGCAAATGGGCGCGACTTCAGATGACGCTGCGAGGCGCTTCATTGCATTAGTTGATGAGTTCTACGAGCGCAATGTGAAGCTGATTATTTCAGCGGAAGTGGAGCTAGAAAAGCTATACACCCATGGTCAGCTAGAGTTTGAATTTAAACGTTGTCAGTCGCGTTTAATTGAAATGCAGAGCCATGAATATTTGGCAAAAGAACACTTAAGTTAGCTTTGATTATCTCGAATAAGAAATAGAATTAAAAAAATCGTGATTTTGTTCAAAAAGAGGTGATTTTTTCTTCGCTCTTCTCTATAATCCTGCGACCTACCGTTACTGCGGGCCTCTAGCGATGAGTAAAATCACGTTATGCCAAGAGTTTTCCAACACTCGAAGGGGTGATGAATGGTAACTCTTAGACAGTGGGAATACGCGAGTATTCCTTAAGTGTAAATTTTTTAAATAGGTAATTATTAGCATGAAAACTTTCGTTGCTAAACCAGAAACTGTAAAACGCGACTGGTATGTTGTAGACGCTGAAGGCAAAACTCTTGGCCGTCTAGCAAGTGAAATCGCTTCTCGCCTACGCGGCAAGCACAAAGCAGAATACACTCCTCACGTAGACACTGGTGATTACATCATCGTTGTTAACGCTGAGAAAGTTGCTGTAACTGGTAACAAAGCTAAGGGTAAGGTTTACTACCGTCACTCAGAGTTCCCAGGTGGTCTTAAAACTATCACTTTTGAAAAGCTAATTGCTAAGAAACCAGAAATGGTTCTAGAACTAGCAGTTAAAGGTATGCTTCCACGTGGTCCTCTAGGCCGCGCGATGTACCGTAAGCTTAAAGTGTACGCTGGTACTGAGCACAACCATGTTGCTCAACAGCCACAAGTACTAGACATCTAAGGGGATTATGAAAATGGCAGAGAATCAATACTACGGCACTGGTCGTCGCAAAAGCTCAGCAGCTCGTGTTTTCATCAAACCAGGCTCTGGTGAGATCGTAATCAACAAGCGTAGCCTTGATGTTTACTTCGGTCGTCCAACTTCTCGTATGGTTGTTAAGCAACCTCTTGAGCTAGTTGAACTAACTGAGAAACTTGACCTTTACATCACTGTTTCTGGTGGTGGTATTTCTGGTCAAGCTGGCGCAATCCGCCACGGTATCACTCGCGCTCTTATGGAGTACGATGAAACTCTACGTCCTGCTCTACGTGCAGCTGGCTACGTTACTCGTGACGCTCGTTGCGTTGAACGTAAGAAAGTTGGTCTACGTAAAGCACGTCGTAAACCTCAATTCTCTAAGCGTTAATTTTTCTTTACGAAAAAGTACACGCCCCCAGTTTTACGACTGGAATTGTGGTTCAAAGCTCGGCTATATGCCGGGCTTTTTGTTTTTATACCCCCTCTAAACGCTTTCCCTTCCTCGTTTTATTTCCAAATTCTTATATTTTGAAAGCTTTTGTAACCCAATGTGCGCTTTGCCTCATGATTGTTACAAAAAGGTAGCTTTATCTTGTCAAAAAGTAGGGTTTTATTTATCATTTGCCGTCAATAAATAGAACTAAATACATATTTTGTTAGCCATGCTCTTTAATCGGAATTATTTCAATCCACAAGGAGCAAATGGGAGAATGTTTGGATGAGCAACGCGCCTTTAAATAACGGTCGCAGGCGTTTCTTAACCGCAACAACAGCCGTTGTTGGTGGTTTAGGAGCAGCTGCTGTAGCCGTGCCTTTTATTAAATCATGGAATCCGAGTGCCAAGGCGAAAGCTGCGGGCGCGCCGGTGGAAGTGGAAGTCAGTAAGTTAGAACCGGGACAAATGGTTCGTGTCGAGTGGCAAGGTAAACCTGTATGGGTTGTACGCCGTGCTGAGTCGGTACTAGAAAACCTAAAATCGATCGGTGGTCAACTTCGTGACCCTCAATCTGAAGCTGAACAACAACCAGAATACGCACAGAACGAGTTCCGTTCAATTAAGCCGGAATTCTTCGTTGCTGTTGGTTTCTGTACGCACTTAGGTTGTTCTCCAACTTACCTGCCGGATTCTTTTGCAGAACAAGTTCAGGGTGTTAAGTCTGGTTTCTTCTGTCCTTGTCATGGTTCAAAGTTTGATATGGCAGGTCGAGTATTCCAAGGCGTACCAGCTCCATTGAATCTTGTTGTACCAAAGCATATGTATTTGAGTGACACTAAGATCATGATCGGTGTGGACGAGGGAGACGCGTAATGCAAGGATTGCTTGATTGGGTAGAGAAACGTCTACCCGCGATGAATGCGTATAAAAAGCATTTATCTGAATACCCAATGCCTAAGAACTTTAACTTTTGGTACCTTTTCGGTTCTTTGGCAATGTTGGTATTGGTTAACCAAATCCTTACGGGTATTTGGCTAACAATGAACTACGTACCGTCAGGTGAGGGTGCATTTGCTTCTGTTGAATACATCATGCGTGATGTGGAATACGGTTGGCTACTACGTTACATGCACTCAACAGGTGCTTCGGCATTCTTCGTTGTTATCTACCTGCACATGTTCCGTGGCCTAATCTATGGTTCTTACCAAAAGCCTCGTGAGCTACTTTGGATCTTCGGTATGTTGATCTTCTTAGTGCTTATGGCTGAGGCTTTCATGGGTTACCTACTACCATGGGGTCAAATGTCTTACTGGGGTGCTCAGGTAATCATTTCTCTGTTTGGTGCGATCCCTGTTATCGGTGATGACCTAACGCTTTGGATCCGTGGTGACTACATCATCTCTGGTGCAACGCTGAACCGTTTCTTCGCACTGCACGTTATCGCTCTACCAATTGTACTTCTGCTGCTTATCGTACTTCACGTACTAGCACTGCACGAAGTGGGTTCGAACAACCCAGACGGTATTGAGACGAAACTTCCTAAAGGCACAATGGGCGACGACTACAAAACGCAGTTCCCATTCCACAAGGATTACACTAAGAAATACGACATCATTGACTCTATTCCTTTCCACCCATACGGGACCGTGAAAGATATGGTTGGTGTGGCCGGTTTCCTATTCTTCTTCTGTTATGTACTGTTCTTTAACCCAGAGATGGGTGGATTCTTCCTTGAGCCGCCAAACTTTGAAGCTGCTAACCCACTGAAAACACCAGAGCACATCGCTCCGGTATGGTACTTCACGCCGTTTTACGCAATTCTGCGTGCTGTTCCTGATAAGTTGCTAGGTGTTGTAGCAATGGGCGCATCTATTGTTGTGCTATTCCTACTACCATGGTTCGACCGTTGTAAAGTGCGTTCTTACCGTTACCGTAGCAAACTGCATTTGATTAACATCATCCAATTCACAATAAGCTTTATTGCGCTTGGTGTACTTGGTGCGCTTCCAGCAACGCCAACATACACGCTACTGGCTCAAATCTTTAGCTTAGGTTACTTCATGTTCTTCGTTCTACTGTGGTTCTACAGTAAAAATGAAGCGACGAAACCATTACCAGAAAGGGTGACATTCAAATGAAAAAGTGGATTGTAATTTTATTTGCTATGTTGCCGTCACTGGTGATGGCAGCGGGTGCAAACGTACCATTAGACAAAGCGAACAATGATTTAACAGACAAAGCTTCATTGCAAAATGGCGCTAAGATGTTCATGAACTACTGTTTCGCTTGTCACTCAACGCAGTACCAGCGCTATGAACGTGTTGCGAATGATTTAGAGATCCCCGTTGATCTTATGAAGGAAAATCTGATTTTCGACCCTGAAGCGAAAATCGGTGACTTGATGGTTAATGCTATGCCTTCTGATCAAGCGGCAAGTTGGTTTGGTGCTCCGCCACCAGACCTAACATTGGTTGCTCGTGTTCGTGGCGCAGACTGGCTGTACACTTACCTTCGTACTTTCTATGAAGATCCGTCTCGTCCATTTGGCGTGAACAACATTGTTTTCCCAAGCGTTGGTATGCCGCACGTTCTTGAAGAACTGCAAGGTATCCCAACACCAATCTACGATACTCATATGGTAGATGGCGAGGAAGTGACGGTTGTTGTTGGCACTGAGACTGACGGCTCTGGCGAATTAAGTGCTGGTGAATACGACGAAGCAGTTCGTGACCTTGTTAACTTTTTGGTTTACTCGGGCGACCCAGTTCAACTTGAGCGTCACGCTATGGGTTGGTGGGTAATGGCCTTCTTAGTAATCTTCACTATCATCGTGATTTTGCTGAAGAAAGAGTATTGGCGTGATGTGCACTAATTGTGCTATAATACCGTGCTAATTCCCAAATTATGTTAATGTTCAATGGAGGCTTTAGGCCTCCATTGTTTTTATTTAAAGTGTACTGGAGGGCTCCATGGCTGTAGCTGCCAATAAACGTTCTGTAATGACTCTTTTCTCAAGTGCTTCTGATATGTATAGCCATCAGGTGCGCATCGTTCTTGCTGAAAAAGGCGTAAGTGTTGAAGTTGAGTTGGTTGATGAAAAAAATCTACCAGCAGAGCTTGTTGAACTGAACCCGTACAAATCAGTACCTACTCTTGTTGATCGTGAGCTTGCTCTATATGACTCGAAGATCATCATGGAATATCTAGATGAGCGTTTCCCTCATCCACCGTTGATGCCTGTATACCCGGTTGCTCGTGGTAACAGCCGTCTAATGATGTACCGCATTGAGCGTAACTGGTATTCAGTTGCAGAGAAGATCGTTAAAGGCAACGCTGAAGAATCTGAAGCAGCTCGCGTTAAACTGCGCAACGACCTACTGACTCTTGCTCCTATCTTCGCTGAGTATGAATACTTCATGAGCGAAGAGTTTAGCCTAATTGATTGTTACCTAGCTCCGCTATTATGGCGTTTACCTGAGCTTGGTATCGAACTAATTGGTCCTGGTTCTAAAGAGCTTAAGATTTACATGAACCGCGTATTCGAACGTGATTCATTCCTAGCTTCTCTAACTGAAGCTGAGCGTGAGATGCGACTCGTTCGCTAAGCGTTTATGGATATTTCTAATATGACTCCACGCCGACCATACATGCTTCGTGCATTTTATGAGTGGCTGGTTGATAACGAACTAACTCCACACCTTGTTGTTGAAGCAACATTACCGGGTGTGCGAGTTCCAGAAGAGTTTGTTCAAGATGGTCAGATCATTCTGAACATCGCGCCTCGTGCGGTTGGACAACTTGAACTGGGTAACGAAGCTGTGACGTTTAGTGCTCGCTTTAGTGGTCGTCCACACTCTGTGATCGTTCCGCTTTACGCAGTACAAGCGATTTATGCTCGTGAAAATGGTGCTGGTACCATGTTTGAACCTGAAGAGGCTTACATGGAAGCGTTTGAAGAAGGGATTGAAGAAAGTCCTTTTGAAGAACCAGAAAAAGGCCCATCTTTGAGCGTAGCAACGGCAGACGTAGATGCTGAAGAGCCAGACTCAGATCCTGAGCCACCTCGTCCAGCGAAAGGTCGCCCAAGCCTTCGTGTTATCAAATAACGTTAGTTAAATAACGAACCAAATAAAAAAGCAGCGACTCGTCGCTGCTTTTTCTTTTCTGCTATATAGCATTCAATTGACTGGCTTAAGGCTAGTTAACAGCCGTCTCTTCTTCACCATATTCAAACGCTCGAATGACCTGTTTTACGCCAGAGATGTTACGAGCAACTTCTGTTGCGATATCGGCATGCTCTCGAGTCACGAGTCCAAGCAGGAATACTTCTGAATCCTCAGTAATCACTTTTACTTTGATGCCGTTAAGCTCAGCATTCGCAAGCAGAGCTGATTTCACTTTAGTGGTAATCCAGCTGTCTTTACTAATAGCACTTACAGACAAAGGTTCTTTCACTCGAACCTGATTGTGGATGCTCTCAACGCCAGCCACTTCTTTGGCTTGGTTTTCAAAAGCGCGACGTTCTGAATCTGTGGTTGCTTGTCCCATCAATACCACCGAACCTCGGTACGAGCTTGCGGTGACACGTACGTTGCCACGGAATGGTTGTTTATTGGTAATCGCTGCGACTTCAAATTCGATGTTGTTGTCGTTCCAAATCTCTTTGGTTGTTCGCGTATCCGTGACTAGGTTTGCAGTAGTTGCAGCACCAGCAATGAAAATGCCAGCACAACCAGACAGAGACAGTGTAAGTAGCGAAACACTAATCAGCTTAAACAGCCTCATAGAGGTTAATGATTTCATTGTGATGCTCCGTATATCACTCTTCGTGAGCAGGGAAGAGTACTTGATCGATTAGGTCACATAGGCAGTGTAGTGTCACCATGTGTACTTCATGAATGCGCGCTGTACGGTGTGAAGGGATACGAATCTCTACATCGTGTTCACCAAGCAAACCTGCCATCTCACCACCATCTTTACCGGTAAAGGCGATAATTGTCATGTCGCGAGTTACCGCCGCTTCCATTGCCTTGATGATGTTCTTGCTGTTACCACTAGTCGAGATAGCCAACAGGATATCGCCAGTTTGACCAAACGCACGTACCTGCTTAGAGAAGATCTCTTCATAGTGGTAGTCGTTAGCCACAGCCGTTAGCGTGGTGTTATCTGCTGTGAGTGCCATTGCTGGAAGGCTAGGGCGCTCTGTTTCAAACCGGTTGAGTAGGCACGATACAAATTGCTGAGCATTCGACGCCGAACCACCATTACCACAACAAAGGATTTTGTTTCCGTTAAGCAAGGTCGCAACCATTGCTTGAGCGGCATGCGTGATTGCGTCAGGCAGAGCTTCTGCAGCCGCAATTTGGATTTGAATACTTTCTGTGAAACTTTCTTTAATGCTGTCTAGCATGTTTATCCTTGGGTAATCGCGTTTTGAATCCAGTCGATAGTGTCATTCGGCCCTTCAATGGCAACAATATCAAACCTGAAATCTGTAGAGTGCACCGACAAGCCTTGCTGCATAAGCCAAACATTGGCTGTTTTGAGCAGTTTCTGTGACTTCTTGGCAGTCACCATTTCAGCGGCATGTCCGTAGCGGGTTTGCTTGCGGTATTTTACCTCAGCAAACACAACCGTATTGTTATGGCGCATTATAAGATCAATCTCGCCACATTTTGCTATGAAGTTTTCTTCTATTAACGATAAACCGTGGTTAATCAGATAAGATTTTGCCACGGCCTCGTATTTATCACCCACTTGTTTGTGGGTGATGGTTGGTTTGGATAGGAACTTTCGGCTAAAAAGCCCCATGCTCTGCCCAGCTGATTTCACGTTGAACCACACAGTTGTTATCGATGGTTAGCACACCCGTTTCACCTGGAATGCTGTAACCCTGTACGGCTTTCATCTGTGGCAGTGCATCCATTAGGTAGTATGCATCCATTCCCAGTGCTTGCAGACGCTTTTGGCCGTTTGAGTGTGCAGGCCATAGGTCGTTTAGCTCTTTATTAAGCTCGTTTTTGTTCTCAACCAATAGTGGGATGTCGCTGTAGAACACGCCGGTTAGGTCTTCATACTGCTTATCACCGCTGTTGCTGCGTGAGTTTGAGAAAAGAGCGGGCTGGCTAGCATCAGGGTTAATTGCAACTTCAATGAAGGGTTTGATTAGCGTTAGCTCTGAGTTCTTAGCCACAATGTAGACAGAATCGATATCACGACGGCTGCGTGGCTCTGTTTCTAGGTCTAGGTTCAGTAACCCATCCATTTGAGCGATACGTTGTTGGCTCTCTTGCAAGCCAAATACCTGATTCACATTACGTTGCAGTTGGCGTTTGTCAGAGAACAAGCTGATAGCCACATCGTTGCTGCTGTATTTTTTCCACTCTTCTTTAAACGCTTGCTCAACACGCTCACCTAAACGTCCTCTTGGCGCAAGGATAAGCGGATACTTGTAGCCTTGAGCAAATAGGTGTTTCGCTGCCTGAGCAACTTCTTGTTCAGGCGATAGAGCGAGATAGCAAATATTGGTATCAGGTTCTAGTTGCGTTGGAATGTTCAGAGCTAAAGCTGGAATCGAATTCTCGTGGTTTTTCTGCGCTTGCTGAAGCTTAGTAATGTTGCTCTTGATCAGCGGACCCACAATGAAATCAACGCTGTTCTCTTCCAGTGTCGCTTTAATCTCAGCAGCACTTTGCACGTTGGTATCCATTACTGTCAGCGTTGCATCTTCTTCGCGTTCTTTGTCGTTCATCATCGCAAAGATGAAGCCATCACGTACCAGTTGTGCTTGCTTACCGTATTTACCCGTTAGCGGCAGTAATAGTGCAGTGCTGGTTGGCTTGCTGATCTCTAGCGCCAAGATGTCAGTGATCGCCTGAGGTGTATATGTTGCTGCTGGGTGCTGAGAATTCTCTGCTAGCCAATCAGACAGGGTTTCCTGCAGGTTTGGAAGGTTTGAATTCAGCGTCTTCATGTAAATCGCCAGCTGTAACCAACCTGCAAGAACGTCTTCTGTAGGCGACGTCTTAAGCTCTAGAATCTCATATTGAGAGTAGCTATTTAGGTTCTGCCAAATACGGTCAGCAGCTTGTTGTTGGAGCTCGTCGTCAGCGTCTAGATATTCTGAATAAAGAACTAACTCACGGCTTGCTTCAAAATACTCGCTTTGCATTTCAGAAATGTTCGCGCGTAGCTCGTGATAATCTTTCCACTGCTCGTTCGGAAGTTTCCACCAAGGCTGGAAGTTCAGTTGGCTATAAGCTTGTTCAGGCTGCGAGTTATTCACCAACAGTTTAGCGCGAGCTAATTGCCATTCCGCTTGTTGCGTTTCGCTCAGCTCTTGTTTTGCTAAGCGTTTAATAAGCAGAGTTGCTTGATCGGTTTTTCCAGCTTGCACAGAAGCCTTAAGCGCCATGATTAACCAGTCGTTTTGTAGACTTCCTTTGCTACTATCCGCTTGCATCATGTAACTTTCAGTTGATTGCGCTGGATCTAGTGTAATATCAACGCTCGTTGGTGCTTGAGGACCTGAAGAACAAGCCGCCAATGTAATTGCTAATGCAATTGGAGTTAGTAAGCGTGGTACACTGAGTCTCTTATGGTTCATCGTTGCCATGAGTTCTTTAAATTCCGTATAAATTTGTATCTATATTAATCGTTGAAGTGATGGTAAACAAATGACAGATAACAAAACCTTGCTCACAGAGAGCCCAACTCTCTACATTGTGCCAACCCCAATCGGAAATTTGGGAGATATCACTCAAAGAGCAATTGAAATTTTATCAAGTGTCGATGTTATTGCAGCCGAAGACACACGCCACACGGGTAAGCTGCTTGCTCACTTCAATATATCAACCAGAACGTTCGCTTTACATGATCATAATGAACAAACTAAAGCGCAAGTTCTAGTCGAAAGGTTATTAGAAGGTCAGTCTATCGCATTAGTCTCTGATGCGGGTACTCCTTTAATTAGTGACCCAGGTTACCATCTTGTCTCACAATGTCGTCAAGCGGGTGTGAGAGTTGTGCCACTTCCTGGTGCTTGTGCTGTGATTACCGCGTTGAGTGCTTCTGGTTTACCGTCAGATCGTTTCAGTTTTGAGGGCTTCTTGCCACCAAAGAGCAAAGGTCGTAAAGACAAGTTCTTAGAGATCTCAAAGGCAGAGCGCACATGCATTTTCTATGAATCACCACACCGTATTTCAGATTCTCTACAAGATATGCTCGAGATTCTTGGCCCTGACCGTGAGGTTGTATTGGCGCGTGAGCTAACCAAAACCTTCGAAACCATCCAAGGGCTGCCACTTGGTGAACTTATTGAGTGGATTGAAGAAGACGCGAACCGTAAACGCGGTGAGATGGTGTTACTGATTCACGGCCACCGTGAAGAAGCGAGCACAGAACTGCCAGACGAAGCGACTCGCACACTAGGCATTCTAACCAAAGAGCTGCCTCTTAAAAAAGCGGCGGCGATGACGGCAGAAATCTACAATCTGAAAAAGAACGCGTTATACAAATGGGGCCTAGAGCATCTAGACCACTAGAAACCTCTTTATAGAGTAGCTAACCTGTATTGAAAAGCTTGTGAGGAGTGATGGTATTGCCGTTATTCCTCTTTTTTTGTCTGAATTGTGTAAAATTCACGCAGTTGCTTAGAGGTTTGCACCATATTTGTGATCTCGCTAGACACTGCACCCTAATCTCTATACAATCCGCCCTCGGAGTTGAACGGGTAATCGCTGCTTTGCTGATGTCCTTCGGGAGACTGACGTTGAGGTCCTTCGGGAAACTGACGTTGAAGTCCTTCGGGAGACTGGTAGAGGGGAGGAACGTCCGGGCTCCATAGAGCAGGGTGCCAGATAACGTCTGGGGGGCGCGAGCCCACGACAAGTGCAGCAGAGAGAAGACCGCCGATGGCCTCATTTCTTCGGAAGAGGCACAGGTAAGGCTGAAAGGGTGCGGTAAGAGCGCACCGTGCGACTGGCAACAGTTCGTAGCAAGGTAAACTCCACCCGGAGCAAGATCAAATAGGCCCTCACATTGCGTTGCTCGCGTATGGGGGCGGGTAGATTGCTTGAGCCTGTGAGCGATTGCAGGCCTAGACGAATGGTTACCGCCGCGCAAGCGGAACAGAACCCGGCGTATGTGTCAACTCCACCTATATAAAGAACCCATCATTACTTAACGGTAGTGATGGGTTTTTTGCTTTATATTGACGTAAATTATTTAGATTTCCTTAGAATCCTTCATCCTGATATGAGCTTGGGTCAAAAATTCCCAAAGCCTATACACAATATGGTGGAGATACGGCGTGAAATCAGTACACTAAAACGTTAATAGAACAAATTATTGCCGAACTAATGGCTCAATCCACTCACTGAGAAGACTATGACAGAAGCATTCAAACATATTTCAGTATTGCTTAACGAATCTATTGACGGACTTGCGATCAAACCTGACGGTACCTACATCGATGGTACTTTTGGCCGTGGTGGTCACAGCCGTACAATCCTGTCTAAACTGGGCGAGAATGGACGACTCTTTAGTATTGACCGCGATCCACAAGCGATTGCAGAAGCGCAAAAGATTGATGACCCTCGTTTTACGATTATTCACGGCCCGTTCTCAGGTATGGCTGAATATGCAGAGCGTTATGACTTAGTCGGTCAAGTGGATGGTGTGTTACTGGATCTAGGTGTTTCTTCACCACAGCTAGATGACGCTGAGCGTGGCTTTAGCTTCATGAAAGACGGTCCGCTTGATATGCGTATGGACCCAACAACCGGTATTCCTGTCTCTCAGTGGTTAGTTGAAGCCGATCTTGATGACATCACATGGGTTATTCGTGAGTTCGGTGAAGACAAACACGCTCGTCGTATCGCGAAAGGCATCATTGCTTATCAAGAGAATGAAGAGAACGAACCTCTAACGCGCACTGGTCAGTTGGCTAAGCTTATCTCGGATGTAGCTCCAAAAAGCTTCAAAGAGAAAAAGCACCCAGCAACACGTGCTTTCCAAGCCTTCCGTATCTACATCAACAGTGAACTTGAAGAGATCGATACAGCCCTGAAAGGCGCAGCAAGCATTCTTGCTCCTGAAGGCCGTTTGTCTGTTATTAGCTTTCACTCTCTTGAAGACCGCATGGTGAAGCGCTTTATCCGTAAAGAGAGCCAAGGTCCGCAAGTACCACATGGCCTGCCACTAACAGAAGAGCAGATCAAAGCGCTAGGCAGTGCTGATCTTAAGCCTGTTGGTAAAGCGATCAAGCCTTCTAAAGATGAAGTGGATGAGAATACTCGTTCGCGTAGCTCAGTATTACGAATCGCAGAAAAGCTATAGTCAATGAAGACCTCCAAACCGAACTTAGCCAAGATAATATTTTTTGATTTGATCTCCGTGGGCAAGGTCCCATTGATGCTTCTTATCTGTATCTTCGCGAGTGCGATGGGGGTCGTTCTTACGACACATATGTCACGTCAGGCGATCACGCAAAAAGACACGGCGTTGGTGGAGCGAGAACAGCTTGATGATGAGTGGCGAAATTTAATGCTTGAAGAGACGGCTCTGGCTGAACATAGTCGCGTTCAAGCATCGGCAAAAAGAGAGCTAGACATGAAACGTCCAGACTCTGAAAAAGAAGTTGTGATCACACTGAAATGACCGGTAAAAAGGAAAAAGCACCCGCAAAAGCTGTTAAGAAACCAACGAAAGAGCGAGTGAAGAGCGAAAAGGATTCGGATCCAATTCTTATTAAATGGCGTTTCAACGTCGTTATTGCTTTCGTGTTTCTTGCCTTTGCTGCGCTGGTTGGTCGTGTGGCTTACATCCAAATTATTGAACCAGATAACTTAATTCGTCAGGGCGACCTTCGCTCAGTACGTGTTAAGGCCATTCCTTCTGCTCGCGGTATTATTTCAGACCGCAATGGCGAGCCGCTTGCTGTGAGTGTTCCAGTTGAAGCGGTATGGGCCGATCCTAAAACGATTTTCGATAAAAACGGCATGGCCCAAATTGATCGTTGGTATGCGCTAGCTGATGTACTTGGCTTAGATCGACAATCGATGATCGACAAGATCTCTAGCAACAAATCTCGTCGTTTTATCTACCTACAAAGACAAGTTAGCCCAGCAATGGCGAAATACATCCGCGACTTAAAGCTGGTGGGTATTGGTCTTAAAGCAGAATCACGTCGTTATTACCCAGCCGGTGAAGTCAGCGCGCATCTTATTGGTGTGACCGGAATTGATGGACACGGCCTAGAAGGTGTCGAGCGCAGCTACGATAAGTGGCTCACGGGTGAAGCAGGTAAACGTACAATCCGTAAAGACCGTTACGGGCGAGTAGTTGAAAACATTGCACTAGAAGAGCGTGAAGAAGGTAAACCACTCGAATTGACCATCGATCAGCGCTTACAAGCCATCGCTTATCGAGCGATTAAACAGGCGGTAGCCGATCACAAGGCGACGTCTGGATCTGCCATCTTATTAGACGTAAAAACGGGTGCGGTTTTGGCCATGGTTAACGCACCGTCTTACAACCCAAACAATCGTGCTGATTTACAAAGCTTTAAGATGCGTAACCGCGTGATCACCGATGCTTTTGAGCCAGGTTCGACGGTTAAGCCGTTTGTTGTTCTTGCCGCTCTCGAAAATGGTACCGCGGATGCTGATACTGTAATTGATACGGGTAACGGCATCATGCAAATCGGTGGTAGCCGTGTACGTGATACTTCCAAAGTTGGTAAGGCAGACTTGGCGTTAATCCTTAAGAAGTCGAGTAACATCGGTGTGGCGAAGTTAGCACTGGATATGCCACTTGAAGCGCTACTAGGCATGTACAGTTCTGTTGGTCTTGGCGAGATGTCTGGGCTGAATCTAGTCGGTGAGACCGCGGGTATTTTCCCGAACCGTCGACGCTGGTCTAAGTTTGAAATCGCTACCTTATCCTTTGGTTATGGTCTAGCGATTACTCCGCTGCAATTGGCTCATGCCTATGCGACGTTAGCGAATCACGGTGTTTACGAACCTATCCATATCGTTAAAAGCAACGACCAAGATTTCTCAAAACAGATCATCAAGCGCGAAAATGCTGAGTTGGTTTTGAACATGCTAGAAGGCGTAACCCAAAAGGGCGGTACAGCGACAAGAGCTGCCGTGCCGGGTTACCGAGTAGCAGCAAAAACAGGTACATCTAGAAAAGCGATTTCCGGTGGTTATGGAGACGAGTACTTCGCCTATACCGCAGGTGTTGCTCCAGTGAGTGACCCAAGAGTCTCTTTGGTTGTGATGATCAATGAACCTCAAGGTGACCTCTACTATGGTGGCTCGGTCGCAGCCCCTGTTTTTTCTGAAATCATGAAGGGCGCACTGCAAATTCTGAATGTCCCTGCTGATGAAAACAAGTTTCAAGAATAGAGCCAATCAGGATTCAATATGAGTAATAGCCTCACGCTGTCATCTTTACTTTCTCCTTGGGGTGACTTTAGTTCACCTGAGCTGGATGCGATTGCCGTTGAACAGTTGGAGTTGGATAGTCGTGCCATCAAAGACGGCGATATTTTTGTTGCTGTAGTTGGGCATGCTGTTGATGGCCGTCGTTTCATTGACAAAGCGGTCTCACAGGGAGCCAATGCCGTTATCGCACAAGCTGATGCTGAAAAGGCCCATGGTCTGATTGAGTGGTTGGATGCTGTTCCGGTTGTTTACATTAAAGACCTTAACTTGGTGTTATCTGAGTTGGCCGGTCGTGTTTACTCGTCTCAGGCGACTAAGCTGATTGGTGTTACCGGCACCAATGGCAAAACCACTATCACCCAATTGATTGCTCAGTGGCTAGATTTAGTCGGCCAACGCTCTGCGGTAATGGGCACCACGGGTAACGGTTTCCTAGACAACCTTAAAACGGCGGCGAATACGACCGGTAGTGCGATTGAAATACAACGTACGCTGAGTGAGTTGGCTGAAGAAAACGCTGTTTATACCGCGATGGAAATCTCGTCTCATGGTTTGGTTCAAGGCCGAGTTAAGGCATTGGATTTTGAGGCTGGTGTATTTACTAACTTGAGCCGTGACCACTTGGATTACCACGGCACGATGCAAGAGTACGCTCTGGCTAAGAAGAGCTTGTTTACTCAGCATAAGTGTAAGCACGCTGTGATTAATGTTGATGATGAAGTCGGTAAAGCTTGGATGGCTGATCTGTCCAATGCAGTAGCTGTGTCATTGCTTCCGTTAACTGGCTACCAACAGTCGGTATGGGCATCTGATGTTGCTTATGCAGAGACGGGTATCAAACTCGCTTTTGATGGTAGCTGGGGGCAGGGACAACTGTCTGTTCCTTTAATTGGCCAGTTCAACGCATCAAATGTACTGGTTGCCTTTGCGACCTTGCTGTCATTAGGTATCGATAAGCAAATCTTGGTCGACACTGCGCCTCAGTTGCAACCTGTGATTGGTCGTATGGAACTGTTCCAAGTGCCGAACAAAGCAAAAGTGGTTGTCGATTACGCGCATACGCCAGACGCTTTAGAGAAAGCATTGGCAGCACTACGTGTACATTGCTCTGGAAAGCTATGGGCAATCTTTGGCTGCGGTGGTGATCGAGATACAGGCAAGCGCCCTATGATGGCGGTTACCGCAGAGCAGTTCGCCGATAACATTATTATTTCAGATGACAACCCTCGCAGTGAAGACCCGGCATTGATTGTTAAAGACATGCTGGCAGGTTTAAGTGAGCCTGAAGTCGCCTTTGTTGAACACGATCGCTTTCAGGCGGTTAAGTTTGCTCTAGAGCAGGCGGGTAATAACGACATTATTCTTCTGGCAGGTAAAGGCCATGAGGATTACCAAGTATTGAAAGACAAAACGATCCACTATTCGGATCGAGAGTCAGCACTACAACTTTTAGGTATTTCATAATGATTGATGTATCACTCGAGCAGATCTGCTCAGCGGTGTACGGTCAGCTGATAGAGGCTGGCAAATCGAGCAATAGTTTGATCAATGCGGTTTCTACCGATACTCGCACCGTTGAAGAAGGTGCACTGTTTGTTGCTCTTGTAGGTGAACGTTTTGATGCGCATGATTTTTGTGGTCAGGCTGTTGAGGCCAATGCGAGTGCGTTATTAGTTCAACGAAAACTTGACCTAAATATTACTCAAGTTGTTGTTGAAGACACTAAACTTGCTTTAGGTCAGCTAAGTGCTTGGATCCACAAACAATGTAACGTGCCAACCATGGCGATAACAGGAAGCTGTGGCAAAACGACCGTCAAAGAGATGGTCGCGAGTATTCTACAACAACGTGGCAAAGTGCTGTTTACAGCGGGTAACTTCAATAATGATATTGGAGTACCACTAACCTTGCTGCGCAGTGAACCCAATGACGACTATGCCGTGATAGAACTGGGCGCGAACCACATTGGTGAAATTGCCTATACCACGCAGCTTGTGAAACCACAGGTGGCCTTAGTGAATAACGTTGCTGCCGCGCATCTAGAGGGCTTTGGCTCAATTGATGGTGTTAAACAAGCGAAAGGCGAAATTTTTCAGGGGCTTGCTGCTGGTGATACTGCTATTGTTAACCTAGAGAGCAATGGTGGTGACTTTTGGAAAGATGTGCTTGCAGACAAAAACGTACTGACCTTTTCTGAAAGTGATGACACGGCGGATTACTTTGCGACGAATATTCGCATCAACGAGCAGGGTGAAGCTTGCTTTGATATGCAGACCCCGCAAGGTGCTATCGATGTCGAACTTGGCATTATTGGTCAGCACAATGTAGCCAACGCATTAGCCGCAGCAGCACTGAGCATTCAATTCGGTGCCACGCTTGCAGAAATTAAAAGCGGTTTAGCGAATCTCATCTCAGTTAAAGGCCGAGTTGAGGTTCAACAATTAAGTCAGAATATCAAGCTGATAGATGACAGTTACAACGCCAGTGTACCGGCAATGAAGGCTGCAGCTAAATTGTTGTCGAGCTTCAAAGGTCAGCGTTGGTTGATTTTAGGCAATATGGCTGAATTAGGCGATGAAAGCCTTGCACTTCACCGTCAAGTCGGTGAATATGCTGCCCCATTCGCTTTTGAGCATGTACTCACTTACGGTGATGATACCAAGGTGATTAGTGAAGTGTGTAACGGCACTCACTTTGCAACGCATGAAGCGATGATCGCGCACATAGAGCAGCACTTGAGCTTGCCAGAAAACGCGCCACATACCTTGTTGGTAAAAGGCGCCAATAGTGCAGGAATGAGTAAAATAGCCGCTGCTTTAAAGGAGAACTTTTCATGATAATTTGGCTTGCAGAGCTACTACAGCCACACTTTTCTTTTTTCCGTTTGTTCGAATACTTATCGTTTCGTGCAATCGCGAGCATTTTGACGGCTTTATGTCTGTCGCTGTGGATGGGACCTCGTTTAATTGAGCGTCTGCAAATGCTGCAAATTGGCCAAGTTGTTCGTAATGACGGCCCAGAATCTCACTTCAGTAAGCGTGGTACACCAACCATGGGTGGTGTGATGATCCTTGCTGCGATCATCATTACGGTCTTACTTTGGGCTGACTTATCAAACCCTTACGTTTGGGCCGTACTTGTCGTGCTAGGCGGTTACGGTGCAGTTGGTTTTGTTGATGATTATCGTAAAGTCGTTCGTAAGAACACTGATGGCTTGATTGCGCGTTGGAAGTACTTCTGGCAATCGGCTATTGCATTGGTTGTGGCGTTTGCTCTGTATGCTCATGGGCAAGACACTGCTGCGACACAATTAGTGGTGCCTTTCTTTAAAGATGTGATGCCACAACTTGGTTTACTGTACATTGTTCTAACTTACTTTGTTATTGTGGGTACCAGTAACGCGGTAAACCTAACTGATGGCCTAGATGGCTTGGCGATTATGCCAACGGTTATGGTTGCTGCGGGTTTTGCTGTTATCGCTTGGGCGACAGGTAACGTTAACTTTGCAGCATACCTACACATTCCATACATCCCATACACCTCTGAACTGGTGGTGGTATGTACTGCTATCGTTGGTGCAGGCCTTGGCTTCCTATGGTTTAACACTTACCCAGCACAAGTATTCATGGGCGATGTTGGCTCTCTAGCACTGGGTGGTGCGTTAGGTGTGATTGCGGTACTCGTTCGTCAAGAGTTGGTACTAGTGATCATGGGTGGTGTGTTTGTAATGGAGACTCTGTCAGTGATTCTGCAGGTGGGCTCTTACAAATTGCGTGGTCAGCGTATTTTCCGCATGGCACCGATTCACCACCACTATGAACTTAAAGGTTGGCCAGAGCCGCGTGTTATCGTGCGTTTTTGGATAATCTCAATGGTATTAGTACTGGTTGGCCTAGCGACACTGAAAGTTCGTTAATCCTGTATGAGCCTCTGAATAGGGGCTCTTTAAAACTATTAAGAGCATCTTGTTTAAATGGAACGTTGGCAAAATATTCAAAATGTAGTGGTTGTGGGGCTCGGTATTACCGGGCTCTCTGTCGTTAAACATCTCGTAAAATATCAGCCCCATACTTGCGTAAAGGTAATTGATACGCGAGAGCTACCGCCAGGAAAGGAATCTTTGCCTGAGTCGGTAGAGCTGCATTCTGGAAGCTGGAATGGCCAATGGCTAGCTGAGGCTGATCTGGTGGTTGCTAACCCAGGCATTGCTTTAGCGACGCCAGAAATTCAAGATGTGCTTGAAGCGGGTACGCCTGTCGTTGGCGACATCGAGCTGTTTGGTTGGGCTGTAGATAAGCCTGTTGTGGCGATTACTGGTTCAAACGGTAAGAGTACCGTGACGGATTTGACTGGTGTGCTTGCTAAGGCTGCTGGGCTTAATGTTGGCGTTGGCGGCAATATTGGCATTCCTGCCCTAGACCTTCTAGAACTTGATGCGGATTTATATGTCCTTGAACTTTCAAGTTTTCAGCTAGAAACTACATCGAATTTAAAACTTGCCGCTGCGGCATTCTTAAATCTGTCTGAAGATCATATGGATCGCTATCAAGGCATGGCTGATTACCGTGAGGCCAAGTTAAGAATCTTTAATAACGCGCAGTGTGCGATTGTTAATCGTGAAGACAAAGAGACTTACCCTGACCAGACAATGCCATTGTTGACTTTTGGCCTAGATAACCAAGAGTTTGGTGTATCAACGATTGATAGTACTGAGTGGTTGGTCGATCACGGTAAACCTGTCCTTGCTACCCAAGATTTAACATTGGTTGGACGTCACAATGTGGCGAATGCGTTAGTCTCACTTGCACTATTGAAGCAAGTTGGTATCGACTACAGCAAAAGTCTTGATGCTTTGAAGGCCTATAACGGTTTGACGCATCGTTGCCAAGTCGTGGCTGACAAGCGCGAAATCAAATGGGTTAATGACTCCAAAGCAACGAATGTAGCCAGCACATTGGCAGCCCTGTCTGGGTTGGAGTATCAAGGTACGTTATATCTTTTGGTTGGCGGCGTTGGTAAAGGTGCTGACTTTAGTGAGCTTGAACCAGTATTGGCGCAACTTGAGCGTGTTCAGCTGTGTTGTTTCGGTGAAGATGCAGATCAATTCATGCCTCTGCACCCATCGGCACAAAAGTTCGATACCATGCAGCAGATAATCGAATCTATCTCGCCACAGCTGGTGGCTGGAGATATGGTGATGCTGTCTCCGGCGTGCGCAAGCTTCGATCAATTTAATAATTTCATGGCAAGAGGTGATGCGTTCACTGAGCTTGCTCATGAGTATGCTTAACGTGTTGAAGGACTAACATTCAGTGCAAAGAGTCAAAGAGATTAATCAATCCATCTGGCAGTGGCTAAACCGTGCTACTCCCGAGGCTCTTTACGATCGTCAATTGGTGTGGATTGCTCTTGGGCTAATGCTGACAGGTTTGGTGATGGTGACGTCTGCTTCGTTCCCCATCAGTGCTCGTTTAACCGATCAGCCGTTTCACTTTATGTTCCGTCATGCCATCTTCCTTGTATTGGCGTTAGGTGTCTCTAGCGTCATATTGCAAATCCCGATGCAACGCTGGTTTCAATACAGTATGTATCTACTGGGCTTGTCCTTCTTCTTGCTGATTGTGGTATTAGCCGTCGGTAAGTCGGTTAACGGCGCATCGCGTTGGATCCCATTAGGGCTATTTAACTTACAACCCGCTGAAGTCGCCAAGTTATCGCTGTTTATCTTTATGGCGGGCTACTTGGTTCGGAAGCAAGATGAAGTGAGAAAAACCTTCTTCGGTGGTTTTGGTAAACCGATCATGGTATTCGGCGCTTTTGCCGTGCTGCTGCTAGGCCAGCCCGATTTAGGTACTGTGGTCGTAATGCTAGTGACCCTGTTCGGCATGCTATTCATTGCTGGTGCCAAGCTTTCACAGTTTATCGCCTTGATGGTGGCAGGTATTGCCGCGGTCGTCGGTTTGATTGTTATAGAACCTTATCGTGTTCGACGTGTTACCTCATTCTGGGAACCTTGGAACGACCCGTTCGGCAGTGGTTACCAGTTAACTCAGTCATTGATGGCGTTTGGCCGTGGTGATTGGATGGGGCAAGGGCTCGGTAACTCAATTCAGAAACTCGAATACTTACCCGAAGCGCACACCGATTTTGTATTTGCTGTGTTGGCAGAAGAATTGGGTTTTGTTGGCGTGACCTTGGTCTTGATACTCATCTTTAGCTTGGTTTTTAAAGCCATTTTTATTGGCAAAAAAGCCTTTGAACACGATCAAGTGTTCAGCGGCTATCTGGCTTTTGGTATTGGTATTTGGTTTGCGTTTCAGACGCTTGTTAACGTAGGTGCTGCATCTGGCATCGTTCCGACCAAAGGTCTAACCCTACCGCTAATCAGTTATGGTGGTTCGAGTTTAATTGTTATGTCTGTGGCGGTATCAATGCTGCTGCGCATTGACCACGAATGCCGAATGCAACAAAAAGAACAAGCTGATAGTCAAAACGAATTAGTAGAATAAGAATCTAACGTGATGAAACAAAACAAAAAACTTTTAGTGATGGCTGGTGGTACTGGCGGTCACGTTTTCCCAGGGTTAGCAGTAGCGAAAAAGCTTCAGCAACAAGGTTGGGAAATTCGCTGGTTAGGCACAGCAGACAGAATGGAAGCGGATTTAGTGCCAAAGCATGGCATTGAAATCGACTTCATCAAAGTGAAAGGCCTGCGTGGTCAAGGCATTAGCAAGTTAATTAAAGCGCCGTTCCAGATTATTAATGCCATACTTCAAGCAAGGCAACACATCAAAGCATGGCAGCCTGATGTGGTACTTGGTATGGGTGGCTACGTGAGTGGCCCGGGTGGTATCGCGGCATGGTTGTCTGGCATTCCAGTGGTTCTCCATGAACAAAATGCAGTGGCAGGTTTAACCAACCAATGGCTGTCTAAGATTGCTAAAAAGGTTTTCCAAGCTTTCCCTGGTGCTTTCCCTACCGCAGAAGTGGTGGGTAACCCAGTACGCGAAGATGTGGTTGCCTTAGCTGAACCCGAGCAACGCATGGCTGAGCGTGATGGTGACATCCGCATCTTGGTTATGGGCGGCAGTCAGGGCGCAAAAATCCTAAACGATACCTTGCCAGTAACGATGGCGCAGCTTGGTGAAGGCTTCACTGTGATGCACCAAGCGGGTAAGAACAATCAACAACAAGTTATTGAGCAATACAAATCACATTCTGTTGGTAATATTCAAGTGACTGAATTTATTGATGATGTGGCGCAAGCTTATGAGTGGGCAGATCTATTAGTGTGTCGCTCAGGTGCATTAACCGTATCAGAAGTGTCTGCGGCAGGTGTCGGTTCTATCTTCGTTCCGTTTATGCACAAAGACAGACAACAAGCGTTGAATGCCGACCATTTAGTTGAATGTGGCGCAGCGTTAATGATTGAACAGCCTCAACTAACGGCTGATAAGCTAGCGAACACTATCGCGCAGCTTGATAGAAATGAATTAAAAATGATGGCAACAAAAGCTCGTCAAGCCGCCAAGCTTGATGCTGATGTGACCGTCGCTGAAGCGATTAAAGCTTTAGCAAAATAATGAGATTGAATTGATGACGATTGAACATACCCAAGACTTAGCGCAAATCCGTGCAATGGTGCCAGAGATGCGCCGTGTTAAATCTATCCACTTCATTGGTATTGGTGGTGCCGGAATGAGCGGGATTGCTGAAGTCTTGCTAAATGAAGGCTACCAGATCACGGGTTCTGATATTGCTCAAAACCCAGTGACTGATCGTTTAGTTAGCAAGGGTGCGACCGTTTATATCGGTCACCAAGCGAGTAACGTTGCCGACGCAAGTGTGGTGGTTGTTTCAACCGCTATCAACGAAGAAAACCCAGAAATTATTGCAGCTCGTGAAGCGCGCACACCGATCGTTCGTCGTGCAGAAATGCTGGCTGAGCTGATGCGTTTTCGTCACGGTATTGCTGTGGCAGGTACGCACGGTAAAACAACCACGACTGCGCTAGTGACACAGATTTACTCGGAAGCCGGCCTAGATCCAACCTTCGTAAACGGTGGTTTGGTGAAAAGTGCTGGCACTAACGCACGTTTAGGTTCAAGCCGTATTCTTATCGCTGAAGCCGATGAGAGTGATGCTTCATTTTTACATCTGCAACCTATGGTTAGTATCGTAACTAACATTGAAGCGGATCATATGGATACCTACGGCGGCGATTTTGAAACGCTAAAGCAGACGTTTATTGATTTTTTACACAACCTACCATTCTACGGTCAGGCTGTGATGTGTGTTGATGATCCAGTAGTGCGTGAGCTTATTCCTCAGGTAAGTCGCCAGGTGATTACTTACGGTTTCTCTGAAGATGCGGATATTCGTATTGAGAACTACGTACAAGAAGGCCAGCAAGGCAAATTCACAGTGGTACGTGAAGGTAAAGCTAACCTTGATATCACGTTAAACATTCCAGGTCGTCACAATGCATTGAATGCATCCGCGGCGATTGCTGTTGCAACAGAAGATGACATCAGCGATGAAGCGATTCTCAAAGCGATGGCGGGAACGGAAGGCACGGGTCGCCGTTTCGATCACCTAGGTGAGTATGAAACAGGTAAAGGCGTTGCAATGCTGGTCGATGATTACGGTCATCACCCAACCGAAGTTGATGTGACGATTCAAGCTGCTCGTAGTGGCTGGACTGATAAACGTCTTGTTATGATCTTCCAACCGCACCGTTATAGCCGTACTCGCGATCTGTATGATGATTTCGCGAACGTTCTTGAGCAGGTTGATGTCCTAATTCTGTTAGATGTTTATTCTGCAGGTGAGAAACCTATTGCAGGGGCTGACGGACGTTCATTAAGTCGAACTATTCGTGGGCGTGGTAAGATAGACCCAATCTTTGTTGCCGATATCAACGCACTGCCATCGGCTTTAGCCAACGTAATTCAAGGCGGTGACCTTGTTTTAACGCAGGGTGCAGGCGATGTTGGTCGAGTAGCGAAGCAGTTGGAATCGTTACAGTTAGACATTAATAAAATGCAGAACGCGTAACAGAATACTGTCTACAGACTGTGGTCAATCGCTCACTTCTTGCGATTGACCTAAAATTGACCAAAAATCTTATTATCAACGTTTGATAGTTTGATTTTGCTCAGTATAATTCATAGGTTAAAGTAAGTGCTTTTACCTCTATTACGAAGATAGGGAATAGAATTGCGAACCAACGACAGGGAATGCGGGCTTTGGTAGAAAGTACTTTTAGCGAAAACCGCCACCTATTCAGTTTACCGTCGCTCAAGAAACACGCCTTAGGCGGGTCTTTTTTTGTCATGGTATTGCTATTCATTGGGTTTCTTTTCTATACCACACTAACTTGGATGTGGGACGATCAGCGATTGCCTCTCTCCAAAATAGTACTTCAAGGCGACTTAACTTACGTAACCGCTGGTGATGTTCAACATGCCTTTAGCGAGCTAGAGCACATTGGAACCTTCATGTCGCAAGACATCGGTGTGTTGCAAGACAGTTTAGAAGCGTTACCTTGGGTTTCAGTGGTCTCCATTCGTAAGCAGTGGCCAGACACAATAAAAGTATTTTTGACTGAGTACCATGCGGCAGCAATCTGGAACGGTAACATGCTGCTGAATGACGATGGTCAGGTGTTTAATGGTGATATCGGCCTGTTGAAGGGCGATAGAGTTAAGCTTTACGGCCCAGACGGCACCAGCCAAGAAGTGATAGAAAAGTGGCGACAGATAACCCCTTTGATTAACAGTCTAGGGTTAACCGTTACCTCTCTCGTTCTCAATGAGCGTCGCGCTTGGCAAATAATCCTAGATAACGGTATCCGTTTAGAACTAGGTAAAGATTCTTTAGATGAGCGTGTTGAACGCTTCATTTCGCTTTACAACGAACTTGGTAGTAAAGCGAATCAAGTGAGCTACATCGACCTCAGGTATGATACGGGAGCCGCTGTAGGCTGGTTTCCAGAGCAAGAGTTAGAAGAGAGCACAGATGACTAAGACCGCAGATGACAACATAATCGTTGGTCTTGATATAGGCACTGCGACCATATCAGCTCTGGTTGGTGAAATATTGCCTGATGGTCAAATCAATATCATTGGTTCTGGGCAAAGCCCATCCAGAGGTATGGATAAAGGTGGTGTAAACGACCTAGAGTCGGTAGTTAAGTCGGTTCAGCGAGCTATTGATCAAGCAGAGTTGATGGCGGAATGCCAAATCAGCAATGTATTTATCTCGCTATCGGGTAAACATATCGCAAGCCGAATTGAAAAAGGCATGGGCACTATCTCTGATGAAGAGGTGTCTCAAGACGATATGGATCGAGCGATCCATACCGCGAAATCAATTAAAATAGGTGATGAGCAGAGAATTCTGCACGTGATCCCACAAGAATTTACCATTGATTATCAAGAAGGGATTAAGAACCCACTTGGCTTATCTGGTGTTCGAATGGAAGTCAGTGTTCACCTAATTTCTTGCCATAGCGACATGGCGAGAAACATTATTAAAGCTGTTGAACGATGTGGTCTCACAGTAGAACAAATCGTGTTTTCAGGACTTGCCTCAAGCAATGCGGTAATTACTGAAGACGAGAGAGAGCTTGGAGTATGTGTTGTCGATATCGGTGCGGGTACAATGGATATTTCCATTTGGACTGGCGGCGCACTTCGACACACAGAAGTCTTTTCCTACGCAGGAAATGCAGTAACCAGTGATATTGCCTTCGCTTTCGGCACGCCAGTGAGCGATGCTGAAGAGATAAAAGTAAACCATGGTTGCGCTCTGAGTGAACTCGTAAGCAAGGATGACTCTGTTAACGTCCCAAGTGTTGGTGGTCGCCCATCGAGAAGTTTGCAACGACAAACTTTGTCGGAAGTGATTGAACCACGTTACACTGAACTTATGGGTCTCGTTAACCAAACTATTGATACGGTTCAATTACAGCTACGAGATGAAGGTATTAAACACCACCTTGCAGCTGGCGTCGTTCTCACTGGTGGAGCGGCACAAATTGACGGATTGGTAGAGTGTGCGGAACGTGTTTTCCGCAATCAAGTTCGAGTTGGTAAGCCGTTAGAAGTTAGTGGCTTAACTGACTATGTTAAAGAGCCGTATCATTCTACGGCGGTTGGTTTACTTCATTACGCAAGAGATTGTCAGATCAGTGATGAAGGTGATTACAGCGAACCTAAGCGTTCAGCACCTTCTATGTCTGGTTTATTTGGCAAATTGCGTAATTGGATACAAAAAGAGTTTTAACCTGAGTTGCAGGAAAAAACGGAGATAACACATGTTTGAACCGATGATGGAAATGTCTGACGATGCAGTAATTAAAGTCGTTGGAGTTGGTGGCGGTGGCGGTAACGCTGTTGAGCACATGGTACGTGAATCAATCGAAGGCGTAGAATTCATCAGTGTTAACACTGATGCACAAGCACTTCGTAAAACAAGCGTGAGCAGCGTGATCCAAATTGGTGGTGATATCACTAAAGGTTTGGGCGCTGGTGCAAACCCACAAGTAGGCCGTGATGCAGCTCTCGAAGATCGAGAAAGAATTAAAGAAGTTCTAACTGGCGCCGATATGGTATTTATCGCAGCTGGTATGGGCGGTGGTACTGGTACAGGTGCTGCTCCAGTTATTGCTGAAGTTGCGAAAGAGTTGGGTGTGCTGACGGTTGCTGTTGTAACTAAGCCATTTAGCTTTGAAGGCAAAAAGCGTTTAGCGTTTGCTGAGCAAGGTATTGAAGAGCTTTCTAAACATGTGGATTCATTAATTACGATTCCAAATGAAAAGCTACTTAAAGTACTTGGCCGCGGCGTAACTCTGCTAGAAGCTTTCGCAAGTGCAAATGATGTACTTAAAAACGCTGTACAAGGTATCGCTGAGCTAATTACTCGCCCTGGTATGATTAACGTCGATTTCGCGGATGTTCGCACCGTAATGTCTGAGATGGGTCATGCAATGATGGGTAGCGGTATCGCAAAAGGTGAAGACCGTGCTGAAGAAGCTGCTGAAACAGCAATTTCTAGCCCACTACTAGAAGACATCGACCTAGCTGGCGCGCGTGGCGTTCTTGTGAACATCACTGCAGGCCTAGATATGCGTCTAGATGAGTTCGAAACAGTAGGTAATACAGTTAAGGCATTCGCATCTGATAATGCAACAGTTGTGATTGGTACTTCTCTAGACCCTGATATGACAGATGAAATCCGCGTAACTGTTGTTGCAACAGGTATCGGCACAGAGAAAAAACCAGACATTACATTAGTTGCTGGTGGTAAAGCTAAGGTTGCACCAACTCCTCAACCACAGGTAGCGGCTCAAACTGCACCAAAAGTGGAAGAGAAAGTGGCACAACCATTGCAAGAAAAAACTGAGGTTAAACCTCAAGTTAAGCCGCAACCAACAACGTCACCTGTTTCTTCAGGTACAGGCGCTAGCCAAAGTGCAGCACCTAAGGCTGAGAAAGAGAGTGGATACTTAGATATTCCAGCATTCTTACGACGTCAGGCTGATTAACAAATACCCAAAATTTGACTATCGTCGAATTAATGGTAAAATTCGTGGTCGGTAAATACTGACCGTGATTTGTAGCACTGATAACGAGGCAAGCAGATGATCAGACAACGTACTCTGAAAGAAATTGTGAAAACAACTGGTGTGGGTCTCCACTCTGGTCGTAAAGTCACACTTACTCTTCGCCCGGCAGCTGCAAATACAGGTATTGTTTATCGTCGTACAGATGTAAATCCACCTGTAGATTTCCCAGCTGATCCAGCGTCAGTTCGTGACACTATGCTATGTACAGCTCTTGTTAATGACGAAGGCGTACGTATCTCTACAGTGGAACACCTTAACGCAGCTTTAGCGGGTATGGGCATCGACAACATTATTGTTGAAGTAGATGCTCCTGAAATCCCAATTATGGATGGTAGCGCAAGCCCATTCGTATACTTGCTACAGCAAGCGGGTGTAGAAACACTGAATGCAGCGAAGCGTTTTATTCGTATCAAAAAGCCTATCCGTTTTGAAGATGGCGATAAGTGGGCAGAGTTTGTTCCATTTAACGGCTTCCGTATGGACTTTGAGATCGACTTTAACCACCCAGCAATTGAATCTGATGAGCAACGTTTGTTGTTTGATTTTTCTTCACAAGGTTTTGTGAAAGAAATCTCTCGCGCTCGTACTTTCGGCTTCATGCGCGACATTGAGTATCTACAATCTCAAAACCTAGTACTTGGTGGTAGCTTTGATAATGCTATCGTACTTGACGAATACCGAATTCTTAATGAAGAGGGTCTACGTTTTGACAATGAGTTCGTAACTCATAAAGTACTAGATGCGATTGGTGACTTGTACATGTGTGGACACGCTATTATTGGTGAGTTTCGTGCATACAAATCAGGTCACGGCCTAAACAACCAACTACTACGTGCAGTACTTGCTGACGCAGAAGCTTGGGAATGGGCAACATTCGAAGAAGAAGTAGGCTCTCCTGTTGCATTTGCTGAGCCAGGAATGGTTCTAGCGTAATTGTTGTTTACAGCAATATAAGATTTCGAAAACCAGGTCATTGACCTGGTTTTTTTGTATCTATTTTCCAGATACAGTGTCGTCAACATCCGAAAGTTGTCTCCCAATGAGCTGCAGTCTGGCTAATCCATCAGCAATTAGAAAGAAAAGTTCCAAGCACATCAAACAAATGGGGTTATAAATGGTTGTTGGTGTGAAAATTACTTACACTAAAGGGCATTAATTTTAACTCAAGCCTTGAAAACTCTACTCTCAAGTACAATATCAAAGATACTAGATTTATCTCAGTATCCTTGGTTAGTAACTGAAGACTAGTTCATAGCTAGTAGAGACACTGACGGCATTTAAAATAGATCGCGGACGATCTGAGAACGAAGAGATTCCAAGCACATGATTACTAAGCTGCTGACAAAGGTAATTGGCAGTCGCAATGACAGAACACTGCGCCGCCTTAGAAAAATTGTAAAAGAAATTAATAACTACGAACCAACGTTTGAAGCTCTTTCAGACGAAGAGCTAAAAGCAAAAACGGTTGAGTTTCGTGAGCGCTTAGATAAAGGTGAATCGCTAGACCAACTTCTACCTGAAGCATTTGCTACGGTACGTGAAGCGTCTAAGCGTGTTTACGGCATGCGTCACTTTGACGTGCAAATGATTGGTGGCATGGTTCTAAATGCTGGCCAAATTGCAGAAATGCGTACTGGTGAAGGTAAGACTCTTACAGCAACCCTACCAGCTTATCTTAACGCCCTACCTAGCAAAGGTGTTCACGTAGTAACGGTGAACGACTACCTAGCGAAGCGTGATGCGGAAACAAACCGCCCATTATTTGAATTCCTTGGTATGACTGTTGGCGTAAACGTGCCAAACATGGCTCCACCAGAGAAGAAAGAAGCGTACCAAGCGGATATCCTATACGGAACAAACAACGAGTTTGGCTTCGATTACCTACGTGACAACATGGCTTTCCGTGCTGAAGATCGTGTTCAACGTGAGCGCTTCTTTGCTGTTGTCGATGAGGTTGACTCAATCTTAATCGATGAAGCTCGTACTCCACTTATTATCTCTGGCCCAGCTGAAGATAGTTCAGATCTTTACACGCGTATTAACACGTTGATCCCTAACCTTGAGCGCCAAGATAAAGAAGATTCTGAAGAGTACCGTGGTGAAGGTCACTACACCATGGACGAGAAATCGAAACAGGTTCACCTGACTGAAAACGGTCAAGAATTTGTAGAAGAGCTAATGGTCAAAAACGGCCTGATGGAAGAGGGTGACACGCTTTACTCTCCAACTAATATCAGCCTATTGCACCATGTTAATGCAGCGCTGCGTGCACACGTACTGTTTGAGAAAGACGTCGACTACATCGTTACTGAAGAAGGCGAAGTGGTTATCGTTGATGAACATACTGGTCGTACTATGCCAGGTCGTCGTTGGTCTGAAGGTTTACACCAAGCTGTTGAAGCTAAAGAAGGTGTGAAGATTCAGAATGAAAACCAGACGCTAGCATCGATTACATTCCAGAACTTCTTCCGTCTATACGAAAAACTGTCAGGTATGACAGGTACAGCCGATACAGAAGCTTTCGAATTTCAGTCTATCTACGGCCTAGAAACAGTGGTTATCCCAACCAACAAGCCTATGGTTCGTAACGATATGCCAGATGTGGTTTATCGTACCGAAGAAGACAAGTTCAATGCGATCATTGAAGACATCAAAGACCGTGTAGCTGCTGGTCAGCCATCATTGGTTGGTACGGTTTCTATCGAGAAGTCTGAACTACTGTCTAACGCACTGAAAAAAGCAAAAATTAAGCACAGCGTTCTAAATGCTAAATTCCACGAAATGGAAGCAGAGATCGTTGCACAAGCTGGTATGCCGAGTGCGGTAACTATCGCAACTAACATGGCTGGTCGTGGTACCGATATCGTGTTAGGTGGTAGCTGGCAGGCACAAGTTGAGAAGCTAGAGAATCCAACCAAAGAGCAGATCGAGAAGATCAAAGCTGACTGGAGAGTAATCCACGATAAAGTGCTTGAGTCAGGTGGTCTGCACATCATTGGTACTGAGCGTCATGAATCTCGCCGTATCGATAACCAGCTACGTGGTCGTTCTGGTCGTCAAGGTGATGCGGGTTCTTCTCGTTTCTACCTATCAATGGAAGATTCTCTGCTACGTATCTTCACATCGGATCGTATGGCTGGTCTTATCCAAAGTGGTATGGACGAAGGCGAAGCGATCGAATCTAAGATGCTTTCTCGCTCAATTGAAAAAGCACAACGTAAAGTTGAAGGTCGTAACTTCGATATTCGTAAGCAGCTTCTTGAGTACGATGATGTAGCCAATGACCAACGTAAAGTGGTTTATGAGCTTCGTGACGAACTGATGAGTTCTGACGACATCAGCGAAATGATCGAACACAACCGTGAAGATGTACTGGCATCAGTCATTGATGAATACATCGCACCTCAGTCTCTTGAAGATATGTGGGATATCGCGGGTCTGCAAGATCGTCTGAAGAATGACTTCGATCTAGACTTTGATATTCAAGGTTGGTTAGACGAAGACGACAAGCTTTATGAAGAAGCATTGCGTGAGCGTATTCTTGGTATGGCGGTTGATTCGTACAAACAGAAAGAAGAAGTGGTTGGTGCTCAAGTACTGCGTAACTTCGAGAAATCTGTGATGCTACAAACGCTAGACGGTCTTTGGAAAGAGCACTTGGCTGCGATGGATCACCTTCGTCAAGGTATCCACTTACGTGGTTATGCTCAGAAGAACCCGAAACAAGAGTACAAGCGCGAGTCGTTTGAACTGTTTGAAGGCCTACTAGATGTACTGAAAACAGACGTTGTTACCATCCTTTCTAAAGTGCGCGTTCAGCAACAAGAAGAAGTTGAAAAGATGGAAGCTCAACGTCAAGCTCAAGCTGAAGAAGCGGCGCGTCGTGCACAAGCGCAACATGCAACAGCTGAAAACCAGCTAGCTGACGATGAAGCTGAAGCGGCATCTCCACAAACGGTAGTGCGTGACGAGCGTAAAGTTGGCCGTAACGAGCCATGCCCATGTGGTAGCGGTAAGAAGTACAAGCAGTGTCACGGTAAAATCGCGTAAGTTTAATGAATCGTTGCTGTAGCGCATGATAGCTGCGTTGGTGGTACTCACTTACAGTCGTAAGCTCCGTGCCACCGCCTTGCTCTCATACACTACAACTTAGCTTCATAAAACTGACAAATAGAATATAAAGAGTCGCTTAGGCGGCTCTTTTTGTATGTAAATTTCATGGCTTACTTTGTTACGCAAGGAAGTTGTCATTCCCTATAGCGAGGAGCGAGCGTAGTAGGGAATCTTGTTTAGTTAGGCTCGCGTAGTTTTAGATCCCCAACTCAGTCGTTCCTCTTTCTTGAGGATGACGTATTTAGGGACTATGTGAGTTCAGCGTTTTATTAAGGAACACCATCAATGAAAAGAATCCATATCGTAGCGGGTATTATCTTCAATCAAGATAAGTCACAGGTCTTTATCACTAAGCGTCCAGATGACAAGCACAAAGGTGGCTTCTGGGAATTTCCAGGTGGCAAGGTTGAAGAGGGCGAAACTATTGAGCAAGCGATGACTCGCGAGCTTGATGAAGAGGTCGGTATCAAGGTGACCGAGCAGTCTCTGTTTGAGCATCTTGAATTTGATTACACGGATAAGTCACTTAAGTTCGATTTCATTCTCGTGACTGATTTTGAAGAGCAGCCTTATGGTAAAGAAGGTCAGCAAGGTGAATGGGTAAGCCTAGAATCATTGAATCAATACGCCTTCCCAGAGGCAAATGTGCCAATTTTAGAGCGAGTAATAAAAGAGTTTTCGTAATTGCTAGCCTGAGTTTGAGATTGTTGTTAGTTTAAAGAGATTAATCGATTGAACGTTGCTGCAAGAGATAAGTGGCAACGGTAACCAAAACAATGGAGATATTCGCAGTGGTAAGAATTGCAATTGCAGGAGCAGCGGGCCGCATGGGCCGCAACTTGGTGAAAGCCGCTCATCATAATTCAGAAGCAAGTGTTGGAGCTGGTTCAGAGCGTCCAGAGTCATCTTTGGTCGGCGTAGATGTCGGCGAGTTATGCGGTGAAGGTCGTTTTGATGTTGCTTTAGTCGATGATTTGTCTAAAGCCATCGAAGAGTTTGATGTGATTGTCGATTTTACTGCCCCTGTTAGCACATTAGCGAATATTGAACTTTGTAAACGTCACGGTAAAAAACTGATCATCGGTACAACGGGCTTCTCTGAAGAAGAGAAGCAGGTGATTGATGCTGCTTCAAAAGAGATGGCTATCGTAATGGCACCTAACTACAGCGTTGGTGTGAACCTGGTCTTTAAGCTGCTAGAGAAGGCCGCTAAAGTGATGGGCGATTACTGTGATGTCGAGATCGTTGAGGCTCATCACCGTCATAAAGTCGATGCACCGTCAGGTACTGCGATTGGTATGGGCGAAGCTATTGCGGGTGCTATGGGCAATGAGCTGAACGATGTAGCTGTATGGTCACGCGAGGGTATTACTGGCGAGCGCACTAAAGATGAGATTGGTTTCGCGACGATTCGTGCCGGTGACATTATTGGTGAACACACCGCTATGTTTGCTGATATCGGTGAACGAGTGGAAATTACCCATAAAGCCACTGATCGAATGACCTTTGCTAATGGCGCAATCAAGGCCGCGGTTTGGTTAAATGATAAACCAGCAGGCTTTTATACCATGACGGATGTGCTTGGTTTGAATGACCTATAAATAGATATTTATGCGCTGGCAATTGCCGGCGCTTTCTTTATTTGGTGCCTTTTCCTTAGTAATCTCACTTCTCCGATCTTCCTTCTACTTTCTTCTTATCGCCTTTTTGACTCCATTTCTATGCTGTTTATGTGGTCTTTAGTGTGTTTTTTGTTTTAGATCTTTAAATTGTCATGTTTTCTCTTGGTATTTATCGATTGCGTTTTGTTGCTGATATTTTTATCACTCTATGGTTGGCTAAAATGAGGGGTGAAAATTAGAAAATCGTAATATTCGAGCTAAATGCGTATGAAAGTTGAACTTTTGGAGCTTTGAGGGGGTAAATTGAATTAGTCCTTACAAATGTTTAATTTCTTTTGAGTTAAATGTTGACACGTATCACGCAGATCACTAAAATACCGCCAATTTGTCTAATTTCCATAAACACGCAGTTTTTGGTGTTGCAGGAAGGTAGATTTGCAAATTAAATCAATTTTAATGCATTTTTATTTCTGGAGGTTGTCTTGAAGAAGTCAGCACTACTCGTCCTAGAAGATGGGACAGTATTTCACGGTGAAGCCATTGGCGCTGTAGGTTCTGCAGTTGGTGAAGTCGTTTTTAATACCTCGATGACGGGGTACCAAGAAATCCTCACTGATCCTTCCTATTCTCAACAAATCGTTACCCTTACTTACCCTCACATTGGCAATACCGGAACCAATTCCGAAGACGAAGAATCTTCTTCAATCCACGCTCAAGGCCTTGTGATTCGCGATCTCCCTCTAATCGCTTCTAACTTCCGTAATGAACAATCCCTTTCTGATTACCTTAAGTCGCAAAACGTTGTTGGTATCGCTGATATCGATACTCGTAAGCTGACGCGTATTCTTCGTGAAAAAGGCGCACAGAACGGTTGTATCGTAGCTGGCTCTTCAGTAAACGATGGAAACCTAGACGAAGCTCTAGCTCTTGCTAAAGCAAAAGAATTCCCTGGCCTGAAAGGTATGGACCTTGCGAAAGAAGTTACAACAAAAGAAGCGTATCAATGGAAACAAGGTTCGTGGACGCTTACGGGTGGACTTCCTGAAGCGAAAGCAGACTCAGAATTGCCATACCACGTTGTTGCTTATGACTTCGGTGCAAAACGAAACATCCTACGAATGCTTGTTGACCGCGGCTGCCGCCTAACGGTTGTTCCTGCTGAGACTTCAGCTGAAGAAGTACTTGCTCTGAACCCAGACGGTGTTTTCCTTTCAAACGGCCCTGGTGACCCAGAACCATGTACTTACGCAATTGAAGCGACAAAAGTGTTCCTAGAAAAAGGCTTACCAATCTTCGGTATCTGTCTAGGTCACCAGATTCTTGCTCTTGCGTCAGGCGCTAAGACAGTGAAGATGAAGTTTGGTCACCACGGTGCAAACCACCCGGTTAAAGATTTAGATCGTGATGTTGTGATGATTACTTCGCAAAACCACGGCTTTGCTGCTGACGAAGAAACCCTTCCAGAGACACTACGTGCAACGCACAAATCACTATTTGATGGTTCTCTACAAGGTATTCACCGTACAGACAAACCAGCATTCAGCTTCCAAGGTCACCCTGAAGCGAGCCCAGGTCCAGAAGACGCAGCGCCGTTATTCGACCACTTTATTGAACTAATCAAACAGCACACAGCGTAATTCGGAGTAGTAGACAATGCCAAAACGTACTGACATTAAAAGTATTCTTATTCTAGGTGCTGGCCCGATCGTTATCGGCCAAGCATGTGAGTTCGATTACTCTGGTGCTCAAGCTTGTAAAGCGCTTCGCGAAGAAGGTTACCGAGTTATTCTTGTGAACTCGAACCCAGCGACAATCATGACTGACCCAGATATGGCAGATGCAACTTACATCGAGCCTATCCAATGGGAAGTTGTGCGTAACATCATCGCTAAAGAGAAGCCTGATGCAGTTCTACCTACTATGGGTGGCCAAACTGCATTGAACTGTGCTCTAGACCTAGAAAAGCACGGCGTTCTTGAAGAGTTCGGTGTTGAAATGATTGGTGCAACGGCTGACGCTATCGATAAAGCAGAAGACCGTTCACGCTTCGATAAAGCAATGAAAGCAATTGGCCTTGAGTGTCCAACTGCTGATACAGCGAAAACGATGGAAGAAGCTTACAAAGTTTTAGACATGGTTGGCTTCCCTTGTATCATTCGTCCATCGTTCACGATGGGTGGTACTGGTGGCGGTATCGCTTACAACAAAGAAGAATTTGAAGAAATCTGTCGTCGTGGTTTGGATCTATCTCCAACTAATGAACTTCTTATCGATGAATCACTTATCGGTTGGAAAGAGTACGAGATGGAAGTGGTTCGTGACAAAAACGACAACTGCATCATCGTATGTGCGATTGAAAACTTCGACCCAATGGGTATTCACACAGGTGACTCAATCACTGTGGCTCCAGCTCAAACGCTGACAGATAAAGAATACCAACTAATGCGTAACGCATCTCTAGCAGTACTGCGTGAGATTGGTGTTGAAACAGGTGGTTCAAACGTACAGTTTGGTATCAACCCGAAAGATGGCCGTATGGTTATCATCGAAATGAACCCACGTGTATCTCGCTCTTCTGCACTAGCATCTAAAGCAACAGGTTTCCCAATCGCTAAGATTGCAGCGAAACTGGCTGTTGGTTTCACGCTAGACGAGCTAATGAATGACATCACTGGCGGCGCAACTCCAGCATCATTCGAACCAACAATCGACTACGTAGTAACTAAGATTCCTCGTTTTAACTTCGAGAAGTTTGCAGGTGCTAACGACCGCCTAACGACGCAAATGAAGTCGGTTGGTGAAGTTATGGCTATCGGCCGTAACCAACAAGAATCTCTACAAAAAGCACTTCGCGGCCTAGAAGTTGGCGCGACTGGTTTTGACGAAATGGTAGACCTAGACGCACCAGATGCTCTAACGACTATCCGTCACGAACTTAAAGAAGCTGGCGCAGAGCGTATTTGGTACATCGCTGACGCATTCCGTGCTGGTATGTCGGTAGATGGTGTATTCAACCTAACGCAAATCGACCGTTGGTTCCTAGTTCAAATCGAAGACATCGTTAAGCTAGAGCAAGAACTTAAAGCGAAAGGCTTTGCTGGTCTAAATAAAGACGAGCTAAACAAGCTTAAGCGTAAAGGTTTTGCTGATGCGCGCCTATCTAAGATTCTAGGTGTAGCGGAAAGCGAAATCCGTCGTCTACGTGACCAATACGATATCCACCCGGTATACAAGCGTGTAGATACGTGTGCGGCTGAGTTCTCTTCAGATACGGCTTACATGTACTCATCTTACGATGACGAGTGTGAAGCAAACCCAACAGACAAAGAAAAAATCATGATTCTAGGCGGCGGTCCAAACCGTATCGGCCAAGGTATTGAATTTGACTACTGTTGTGTACACGCATCACTAGCGCTGCGCGAAGATGGCTACGAAACTATCATGGTTAACTGTAACCCTGAGACTGTTTCTACAGACTACGATACGTCTGACCGTCTGTACTTCGAACCAGTAACTCTGGAAGACGTACTAGCAATCGCTCGCGTTGAGAAACCAAAAGGCGTTATCGTTCAGTACGGTGGTCAAACACCACTTAAACTGGCTCGTGCTCTTGAAGCTGCTGGCGTACCAATCATCGGTACTAGCCCAGACGCAATCGACCGTGCAGAAGACCGTGAGCGTTTCCAAGTTGCTGTAGACCGTCTAGGCCTACTTCAACCAGAAAACGCGACAGTAACAACAATGGAGCAAGCGGTAGAGAAATCTCGTGAAATCGGCTTCCCACTTGTTGTACGTCCTTCTTACGTACTTGGTGGTCGTGCGATGGAAATCGTATACGACGAGCAAGACCTACGTCGCTACTTCAACGAAGCAGTTAGCGTATCAAACGAATCTCCAGTACTACTTGATAGCTTCCTAGATGACGCTGTTGAAGTAGACGTAGATGCGATTTGTGACGGTGAGCGCGTTGTAATCGGCGGTATTATGGAGCACATCGAGCAAGCGGGTGTTCACTCTGGTGACTCAGCATGTTCTCTTCCTGCATACACGCTAAGCCAAGAAATCCAAGACGTAATGCGCGAGCAAGTTGAAAAGCTAGCGTTCGAGTTGGGTGTTCGTGGTCTGATGAACACGCAGTTTGCTGTTAAGAACAATGAAGTGTACCTAATCGAGGTTAACCCTCGTGCAGCACGTACGGTTCCATTCGTATCTAAAGCAACTGGTGCGCCAATCGCTAAGATTGCCGCTCGTGTAATGGCGGGTCAATCTCTAGAGTCTCAAGGCTTTACGAAAGAAATCATCCCACCTTACTACTCAGTGAAAGAAGTTGTACTTCCATTCAACAAGTTCCCTGGTGTTGACCCACTGTTAGGCCCAGAAATGCGCTCTACTGGTGAAGTTATGGGTGTTGGTGCGACGTTCGCAGAAGCATACTCTAAAGCTGAATTGGGTTGTGGTAACATCTACCCAGAAGGCGGTCGTGCACTTCTTTCTGTTCGCGAAGGCGACAAAGAGCGTGTTGTTGACCTAGCATCTAAACTATCTAAGCTTGGTTACCAGCTAGACGCAACTCACGGTACTGCGGTTATCCTTGGCGAAGCGGGCATCAACCCACGTCTAGTAAACAAGGTACACGAAGGTCGTCCTCACATTCTTGACCGTATCAAGAACAACGAGTATACGTACATCGTGAACACTGCAGCTGGCCGTCAAGCGATTGAAGATTCTAAAGTTCTTCGTCGTGGTGCACTTGCTGAGAAAGTTAACTACACGACTACGCTAAATGCTGCATTCGCGACTTGTATGGCGCACACTGCAGACGCGAAAACGTCAGTAACTTCAGTTCAAGAGCTACACGCTCAGGTTAAAGCTTCTCAAGCTTAATCGCCTAAAGTGTATCGCTGATATGCGGATATAAATGCTCAAAGCCCACTCCTCGGAGTGGGCTTTTTTATGTCTGTTATTCCGCGGTAACTTAATGATGAATATTTGGAATAGGTTAGAATCTTGTGTTTCGTTATTGCTCGTCTGCTGTGAGTGGTAACTTGTCGCTACACAGGATTTTAAGGCGTTGGGTATATGGAAATCACTCTAGAAATATTGGCTATCTTGTTTGTTGTTGCAACGGCAGCAGGCTTTATTGATGCAATGGCTGGCGGCGGTGGGTTACTGACTCTACCTGCATTGCTAGCGGCTGGAGTTCCACCCACGCAGGCACTGGCAACCAACAAACTCCAAAGCTCATTTGGCAGCTTCTCCGCGAGTTGGTATTTCGTGCGCAACGGTATCGTCAGCATCAAAGAGATGCGCCTTGCTATCTTTTGTACCTTTATTGGCTCTGCAATTGGCGCTGAGTTAGTCCAGCACATTGATGCGAGCCTACTGACCAGTGTTATCCCACTGCTGCTTATCGCTATCTCTCTCTATTTCCTGTTGGCACCCCAAACTAGAGCGTCTGAAGGAAAACAGAAGATCTCTGAGGCCATGTTTGCTCTGTGTATTGGTGGCGGCGTGGGTTTCTATGATGGCTTTTTTGGCCCAGGAACAGGTTCTATCTTCACCGTCTGCTTTGTTGCTATTGGTCACTTCTCGTTAGTCGATGCTACGGCGCGTACTAAAGTACTTAACTTTACCTCGAATATCGCTGCCTTAATTTTCTTTATTTTGGCTGGTTTGCCTATTTGGGAGTTGGGATTAGTGATGGCGGTCGGTGGATTTATGGGCGCTCAGCTTGGCGCTAAAGTGGTGGTGACAAAAGGGCAGAAATGGATTCGCCCCCTTGTGATCGTGATGTCGATGCTAATGGCGTCTAAACTGCTTTGGGAACAGCATCAACAATGGATTCTATCAGTGTTTTAACTCGTGGAGACTGGTAACTATTTGGTCTGACACAGATATGAATCGGCCGAATCAAGCCTGCTAATTCGGTGAAGCTATACAGATATTGAGGCTCAATATTGAGTGTTTTTACGATAGAGAGCGGGATCAACGCTGGCCCAGTCCCGCCCAATGCAAGTTGCGCCGCTGCGGTGTAGGCATCCATCTCCATCAAGGGTTTGATACCAAATTTTTCTAATACAGAAAGTTGATAAGAATTGGCTGGATTGGTCATGTCGTTAGTGATGACCATTGGAGGGAGATCCGTTAGCGGCGACTTACTCACTATGTAAAACGGTTCATCAAAAAGATGGAAGGTCATCAACCCATGATGTGGTGGCAGTAAGCCAGCACACAACCCCAAGGTCGCCTTGCCGGACTGCACCCGTTCGATAATTCTCGGCGTGTGGTTGGTGGTAATGGTGATGTACTTATCTTGCTGGATAAATTGGCCCATCATCTCACCTAAATAACCGGCTATCAGAGACTTATTGCTGTCTAGGGTGATGAGAGTGGTATCTTCCAACTCTTGCTGTTCATAAATAAGCCCACGAAGTTCATTGAATGTCGGGCCAATACTCTCGATTAATGCTATCGCATCTGGCGTGAGTTTTATCTGTCGGCCACTCGGTTCAATGAGCTTTTTACCTAGCTTCTTTTCTAAATTCGCAATCCGTTTGCTGACCGCTGATTGGCTGATATAAAGCAAACTGCCTGTGCGGCTCATGGTCTTTGCTTTACTCAATACCAGTAGAGTTTCGATTCCTTCGAGTAGCATTGGGTTATATTCATGAAAGTTGGGAATGATTGTTTCAACTTACCTCAAACAACATTCATTCTCTAGTCTTGAGATCATAGATATCAATCAAGCTAGGAGTTTTGAAGCTAGCCCGTCAGCTAACTAGTTAGTTTAGGTTCTCTTAACTAGACTCGCGATGCGCTGACCAAAATAGAAAGCAGTCTGAAGATCGTTACTGTTGATGTGACTATTGGTGCTATCTGCCGTCTCATCTTCACTGGCGACCAAACCAATGCTTGACCCTGTGCGATTCAAACCTAAGTCATCAATGTGCTTTGAGATATCAAGCCCAGCCCAAATCATGCCATGCTGACAGGCCAGAGTGAAAAAGCTCAACAAGGTTTGTTGCTGCTCACCGTTAAGGCTGCCGCCAGTGGTAAAGCCTGCTGCGAGTTTATTTCGCCATGCTTTCTTACAATAGCTACCACTACTTGCATCCATAAAGCTCTTAAACTGCGCGGCTGGTGAACCCATATAAGTCGGGGAGCCAAAGATAATGGCGTCACAGCTGTCTAATGACTTGAGCTTATCATCATTGTCATACCTTCCTTCGACCACTATCAGAAGATAGCACTTCGACAAGGAGTACTGAGTTAGGTTGTTGAGTGTTAATGCCTTCAGCGATTGTCTCAGCAACTTGCTTAGTTGCTCCATTCTTAGAGAAGAAAACAATGCCCACTTTACCAATACTCATCTTGAACTCCCTTTTGCCAATGTTAGTAAATACATTTATTTATAAAGCTATTTGTTTATTAATATAGCCTGCGAATTAGATAAGTAAACAAAAAACATTACTAACCTCTTGGCTAATGGACTAACTAAATTGAGTGTTAGGAAAAGAAGGGATCTTTGAAGAGTGGAAATAGAGGGTATCAGTGATTTGAAACCGGATTAAAAAAGGCCCCTTTGCGGAGCCTTTCACTTTGTAACGATAGCTTATTTGATAGCGAAGGTCGGCAATGATAACTTCCAGATATATCGTAGAGCGATGGCACTGAGTTGTTTTAGCTATTTCAGGAATTGCTGATAATTCATGCTACAACTGCTTGTTTCTTTGGTGAGAAGAGCGCACTACTTTCAGCAGTTGTCGTCTTCTATACCTTTCCATTAATGTTGCACTTATGATCTGAAATCAGGCCTAGTTACTTATCTGTTTTGTTGTCTTCAGTTGCCTTACTTTTTGCTTTTGCTTCCTGTTTTATCTGTTTGGATTTTTCTTGAACAGAAGCTGCTTTTTTCGTTGCTGCAACCTTTATTTCTTGAGATTTTACTTTAGCTTGTTCAGAGAGTTTTGAAGAGTAATGCATCAAAATAGTATCTAGAGCTTCAAAACGAGGGTGTATTTTATACGGCATGAAAATGAACACATTAAGCAAAATAAACCCTAAGACTAGAACAAAGCTGCCAATGCTCACTGAACTAGCAGCAATTTCGATAATTTGTTCAAATGGACTATTGTTGCTGCCCATGAACTGTGTCATTTGTTTTAGCTCAACATACATATCTCTTAATTCACCATATAATTTGAACAGATGGTAATATAAGTAGGCTAGAGAAAGCGCACCAAGGCCTTTTGCAACAAGCTTTGGCAAACCTACTGCACAAGCAATTGAGCCAGCAAGCATTAAGAATACGGCGAATAACCCATAAAAATCTAACCCTGATACTGAGTCAGAGATTCCCCACATGTTAATGGTGATTGCTGGTAAGAATGAACCAATGACAATCAGGCCATAAGCTGCTGTGCCAAAGAGATTCATGATTTTATTTTTTTGTACGTTCTCTGTTCTTTCTACAGTGTCCATTTTTATATTCCATTCCTAATAATATGTGTTGTAAAGTATTTAATTGTTCTTAAATCGACAGAAAAGGCACTAATCTAATCGATTAGTGCCAAACTTAAATTAAAATGGGCTAGAATCTGTTGGTGGTAGAATCTTGTCCAACTCTTCCTTCAATTCGTTTGCACTGTAATATGATCCTGAACGAGTCGAATAGGCAATATTAGCTCCAGTGTTAGATAGCGATGAAACACTTCGGTTTACATTATATTCAGGACAATTGTTGTCTCGATGAGCATTACCAATATAGTAGTATTGACTATTTTTAGAACTTAACATGGATAGTGCGTCAGATCCGCTACCGCCGCCAGTTCTACCCGCATTAAGCATAATATATCCATCGTCACTTACTCGACCATCAAAGTGGCTAAATAGATCAATGAGTGCAATATCTGCCTGTTCTGTTTCACAGTTCTTTCTATTTGTGTCTTTAGCTACTTTTTCAAAATATCCCCAAGTATATAGGTTTTCAGAAATATTTTGAGGTTGAGCCCACGGTGTAAACATCGAAACCAAACGATTAGAAGACATTGGCTTAGCTCTGAAGTAATACGTCAGAATGTCAGCGATTTCTTTGTCGCCACGCATTAATGCCTGTCTGAAATTGTGTTGCAGAGATTGAAAATCAGCTTCAATACGATATGGAGGTGTAGAGCCCTCAACCATTTGTACTGCTTCACACTTGTCATTGTAGACATTAAGGTGCGACGAAAGTGCAGATCGTGTGTCGTGAGTTAAATCCAAATATGTTTTTGAAGTCAGCGTCAAACGTTCAACGTCTTGACCTGCTTGGATCTGCTCGATGACATCACCAATGGAGTTAATTCGTGGATCATCGACACACTTTTGTGCAGAGTGTGCAATGCCAGAATACATCATAGCGAGACCTAAAACGGATAAGGTTATTTTTTTCATTGTTAATCACTTATTATGTAATGGTGTGAATTTAAGCCTTTTTATAAAGCTAGCCACTACCTTGTGGAAATATAACATCTACCAACAAGGTATTATTAAATTACAAGCTTACTTTTAAATTAGTCAATGGTGGTTAGATATAAAAAATATATTTTCATATAAATATCGATAATGAAAATATTAGATCTACTT